>NZ_CP115776.1 GCF_027913035.1 Paracoccus albus | reverse complement strand
CAAATTACTGCTCCTTTCTCTTTTACGCTGGATTTGCATTTTTCGTAAAGTCTAAGTTTAGTGAGAACACAGAATAGCCTAACTCAGCGGGTGTTGCGCGAATCGGTGTTGCAACGCTCGGCCAGGCAGCGAACGTTGCCTGCGCCAAATAGGGGGACACCCAAGCCGCGAACAGCAAGAATTGGGGGACATCGGGGCACGAATAGGGGTCACACAGGACGTCCCCTATTACCATTGTTACCGACTCTTTCTTTTGGTTTTCAGGGTGAACTGCGCAACAGTTCGCAAATTCCTTGACAGAATCGGAAAAGCAAACGCAAATGCGGTAAGAACGGCGAAAAGCGTTGCGACGCACACAAGACAACGCCGCTGTTCATAGGCCGCATCATGCGGTCGGAATGTGACAGCCGGACAAACCGGTGGGCAGGAGCAGTGATGCAGGTGATCCGTCCCGTTGGCCGAGAGGCTGCGGCGAAGAAATACGATATTCTTTCGGCGCTGATGGCACATGCCCATGCGGGTGACCAGCATCGCCAGCGGCTGATCCTGCGTTTCATGTCCCTGATCACGACGCGATATAACTGGCAACGCAATGAGCTGACCATGGGTCAGCGAGAGATCGCGCGGCTGTGGTGTGTCGATGAACGCACCGTTAAGCGGGACATGGCACGGCTGCGCGCGCTTGGCTGGATCACGATCAAACGGCAGGGCGCTCGTGGTCGGGTGGCGGTGCTGGGCTTCGATCTGGAACGCATCATGCTGGACACGCGCGGGGCGTGGCAAAATATCGGGCCGGATTTCGTCGAAAGGGCAGGGGGCTCTGCCACGACGACGGCGGGGGATCAGAAGGTCGTGCCGTTCCGGCGGGCAGAGGCGATGCCTGCGGGTTCGGTCTGGGCAGCCGCGCGGGCGAGGCTGGCCGCAGAAGACCCGCCGATCTTCGAGGCCTGGCTGGCGGGGCTAGCCGATGGCGGGATGGAAGGCGGTCGGCTGACGCTGATTGCGCCGACCGGCTTTCACGCTAGTTATATCCGCACCCATTTGATTAACCGCCTGACGGTGGCGGTGCAGCGGTCTGACCATACGGTGCAATCGGTGGTCGTCGATGCGCGGTGACGCGGGTATAAGCTGCTATAGTAAGGCAGGGCAGGGGGCATGACATCCAAGAAGCTGACACGGACCAGCCTGTCTGAACAGATATACCGTGATCTGCGGCGCGCACTGATGGATGGCGAATACCGGCCAGCAGAGCGGCTGACGATCGCGGGAGTCGCGGATACATATGGCACATCGTCAACGCCTGTGCGCGAGGCGATTATGCGCCTTGCCTCAGAGCGGGCGCTGAATTTCACGGCGGCAACCTCTGTCGCGGTGCCGGAGCTGACGCCGCGCGATCTGCGCGAGATCGTTGCGATACGGCGCGATCTGGAGGGGCGGGCGGCGGCAAGGGTCGGTGAGATTGCGACGCCGTCCCATATCGCCGAGTTTGAAGAGATCAACAGCCGGTTTACTGCCGCCGCCGCCAAAGACCCGCGAGAGGCCGCGCAGCATAACCGCGCCTTTCATTTCCTGATCCTGCGCCGGGCCGAACTGCCCTTCATCGAGGCGATCTGTGAAAACATGTGGACGCTGATGGGGCCGTTCCTGCGCAGCTTCCACGAGGAAATGCCGGTGCGCGAATTGTCAGCCGATGACCACCACCACTTCCGCTTTATAGCAGCCTTGAAGGCGGGCGACGGCGATGCCGCGCGAGAGGCGATGCAGGCGGATATCGAGTGGTCGAATAAGCTGATCCTGCGGCAGGAGGCTGCCGGCGTTCAGGCGACGGAATAGCCGCCATCGACGGGCAGTAGTGCGCCGTTGATATAGGCCGCATCCTCTGACACGAGAAATCCGATTACTTTTGCAATTTCAGATGGTTCCGCCCATCGCCCAAGCGGTATGCGCGCCGTGATCGCCGGTTCGCGGGCCGGGTCGTTGCGCGCGCCGGCACCCATGCGGGTGTTGACCCAGCCAGGTGCGATGGCGTTGCAGCGGATGCCCTCTGGCCCCCAAGCGACCGCCAGCGAACGGGTCAGCGCGACGATTCCACCCTTTGATGCGGCATAGGCCGGGGCGTTGGCCGATCCGAACCAGCTCCACATAGAGGCGAGGTTGACGATGCTGCCGCCCGCATCGCGCAGTTTTGTACGTGCCGCTGTTGCCGCCGCCATAGAGGCGGTCAGGTTCACATCCAGCACATTGTTGAAGGTTTCGGGCTGCCACTCTTCGGCCTGTTTGATGATGCCGGCGCAGTTGATGAGCGCGTCGATCCGATCTGCGCGGGCCATCAGGGCGCTCAGCTCGGCTGCGTCGGTAACATCGCAGCGCTGAAACTCTATCCCGTCGGGCAAGGGGTCTTCGTGGTCGATCCCGCATGCGACGACGTGCCAGCCCTGCGACAGCAGGTGTTGTGCAGTGGCCAGCCCGATGCCGGTTCCGCCGCCGGTGATTACCGCTGTTTGCATCTGTTTCTTCAGCCCCCCGCCAGGAATGTTTCCGCCGTTTCGCGGATGCCCGCCGTGTCCAGCTTATAGTGCTCATACAGATGGGTTGGCGGCGCGATCAGGACGTATTCATCATATATCCCGTGCCGTTTCAGGCGGACACCCTTGCCTTCATCGGCCAGCACCTCTGCCACGGCAGAGCCGAGACCGCCGAGAACGTTATGTTCCTCTACCGTCATGAGGCGGTGTGCGCTTTCGGCGGCTTGCAGCACCGCATCGCGGTCAAGCGGTTTGATCGACGCCATGTCGATTACGCCGACCGAACGCCCGGCCCTGTTCATCTGCGCCGCTGCCTCTAGCGCGGGGTGGACTGTGATGCCGCAGGCGATGATGTTCAGCTCTTCCCCGAGGGAATGGGTATGGGCCTTGCCGAAGCGAAAATCGGTGCCGCCCTCATAGACGACCGGATCACGCCCGCGCCCGATGCGGAAATAGATCGGCTGATCCCAATCGGCAGAGGCGCGGATCGCGGCCTCCAGCTGGGCGCCGTCGCTGGGCGAGACGATGGTCAGGTCCGCGATGGAACGCATGGTCCCGATATCCTCAGTCGCGTGATGCGAGGTGCCGTAGAAGCCAAGCGAGATGCCGGTGTGATGGCCGACAAGCCGCACGCGTTGCGCGGAATAGGCGACGTCCATGCGGATCTGTTCGCAGGCCAGCAGGCCAAGGAAGGAAGAGAAGGTGGCGATAAAGGGGGTCACGCCGGTTGTCGCTATGCCTGCGGCGACGGAAACCATGTTCTGTTCCGATATGCCGAAAGAGATGTAGCGGTCGGGATAGGCTGCAGCGAAGCGGTTCAGCCCGTTCGAATATTGCAGATCGGCAGAGCCTGCGACGACGTTATTGCCTGCCTTCACCAGGTCGATCAGCCCGTTCGACAGATGGTCGAGGCCGGGATTGGCCGCGTTCAGGCCGCGATATTGCCACGAATTCGGGGATTTTGGGGCGTTCATCCTAGATCACCTTGGATTTTATTTCGGCAATGGCGTCTTCGGCATCGGTGGGGTCCAGCCAGCCCAGGTGCCAGCCCGGCTCGGTCTCCATGTATTCTACACCTTTGCCCTTCAGCGTCTTCGAAATGACGAGGGCAGGGGAGGTGCGCGTGTCATCCGCGCGCAGGCGGCGCATCAGTTCGGTCACTGCAGAAAGGTCATGGCCGTCGACCTCATGCACCTGCCAGCCGAAGGCGCGCCATTTGTCGGCAAGCGGTTCGATGTTCATGACATCATCGACGCGCCCATCCAATTGAAACCCGTTGCGGTCAACGATGGCGATCAGGTTCGACAGCCGGTTATGGGCGGCGAAAAGGGCGGCCTCCCAGACCTGGCCTTCCTGCATTTCGCCGTCGCCCATCATGCAGAACACCTTGTAATCCTTGCCGGTCCAGCGTTGCGCCAATGCGATACCGATGGCGTTTGACAACGCGTGGCCGATGGAACCGGATGAGAAATCGACGCCCGGCACCTTGCGCATGTCGGGGTGATCGCCAAGCGGACTGCCAAGGCGGGTGTAATCGTCCAGCCACTCGGTCGGGAAGAAATCCAGATCGGCATAGATGGGGAACAGGCCGACAGCGGCATGACCCTTGCCGATGGTGAAGCGGTCGCGCCCGTCCCAATCCGGCTGGCCGGGGCGAAGTTTCATGACGTCGTAATAAAGCGCCGCGAACATCTCTGCCGCGGAAAAGACAGAGCTGTAATGCCCGGTCTTGGCGATTTCGATCAGGCGAATCGTTTCCAGACGAATGAACTGCGCGCGGTCGCGCAACCGCGCAACTGTTTCAGTATCGGGCGAGTAATCATTGCCGATATGGCCTGCGGAAGTGCTGGCGGATGTCATCTGTTCCCTCATGTGCCGCGCCTTGATCTGGCAAGCCTATTGACTCTGGCTGCACAGATCAAGCATCGTATATCATATATGATGATGGGATGGCCTTAGTGAGCGCCATCGAACGCAGCAGGGCAGGCATGATCGTTTTCGGTTCTCCTTCCAGATATGTTCAGGGCCCCGGCGCTTTGGCTGGCATCGGGACAGAGGTCGCGCGGCTTGGTGATTCAGCGGTTTGCGTGATCGACGCGGCCCTGATGAAGCCGCATGGCGATAAGCTGAGCGATTCCTGCCGGGAAGCGGGCGTGGCTGCGCGTCTGCTGCCTTTCGGTGGGGAATGCACCGAGGGAGAAGTGACGCGGCTTGCTGCGGATGCGGGGCAGGGGGTGCAGATTGTCATAGGCTTTGGCGGCGGCAAATGCATCGATGCCGGAAAGGCCGTGGCCCATCAGCTTGGCGCAAAGGTAGTGACGGTTCCGGGCATTGCATCGACCGATGCGCCAACGTCGCATAACTATGTCCTCTATGCCGAGGATCACAGCTTGCTGGAAGTTCGCAAGCTGCCCCGCAATCCGGATCTGGTCATCGTCGATACGGCCATTATCGCTGCCGCCCCGCGTCAGTTCTTTGTGGCGGGTATTGGTGATGCGATCGGCAAGTGCCATGAAGTCCGCTGCTGTGCCGAGGCTGGCGGACGAAACATCTTCGGGGCAAGCCCGGCATGGTCATCGGTCGCGCTTGCCGATGCCTGCCATGATGTGCTGCGCCGTTTCGCCAGCGATGCCCTGGCGGCGGTCGACCGGGGCAGTCCCGATCCGGCACTGGAACGGGTGACAGAGGCTGTCGTGCTGATGAGTGGGCTGGCCTTTGAAAGCGGCGGTCTGTCGGTCGCACATTCGATGACGCGCGGGCTGACAGCGGTGGCGCCGTGGTCACAGGCGATGCACGGGCTTCAGGTGGCTTACGCGAATATTGTGCAGATGCGGGCGCAGGGCGCCGATGAAGCAGAGATAGACGATTTCGCTGGTTTCAGCCGCGATCTGGGGCTGCCGGTGAGCCTGTTCGATCTGGGCGGGCGGCAGGCAACTGACGCGGAAATCGCCACGATCGCCGAGCTGACGATGCGGTCGCCACATATCGGCCATCTGCCGAGGGTTCTCGATCTGGCGGGGCTGAAGGGGGCCATCAGGTGGGTCGAGGATCGCTATTCAGGTGGCGCGGGATGATCGGTCGCCTCATCAACAACATGCGCCAGCAAGCCGGCCCCGCCATGTTCGATGTCCCGCGTCAGTGCGCTGTAGGCCGCATCCGGATCGTTGCCGCGGATCGCCTCGACCACAAGCATATGCGGATGCGGGTCCCAGTTCGGCGGCACGCCGGCATCGTAAAGATGCGAAAGGATCGGACCGCAGCGCACCCAGAGGTTCGACACCACTTCATAGGACACCGGCAGGTCAGCGATTTCGCAGAGCTTGAGATGAAATTGCGTGTTCAGCCCGATGGCGCGGGGAAAATCCTCGGCATCCTGCGCGGTGACAAGCTCTCGATGAACCTGTTCAAGCGCGTCGATGCCCGCCGGGGTCGCGCTTTGGGCGGCGACACGCGCCGCGTTACCTTCAAGGTGGTTTCGGATCATCCTGATTTCCATCAGTGCCGCGCGGGTCAGATGCGGCACGGATATGCGCCCGCGACCGTCCATCTCAAGCGCGCGTTCGGTCACCAGCCGCAAAAGCGCCTCTCTCATCGGGGTGGCGCTGATTCCAAAGCTTCTGGAAATCGGACGAAGCGGCAGGTCATCGCCCGGTTTCATCCGCCCTTCCATCAGTGCCGCGCGCAAATTGCTATAGGCCAGCTCGCTGAGATTTTGCCGCTGGATCGGCTTTATCCATTCGTTTTCAGTCGCCTGCACCGGTCCCCTCCCCTTGATCCGCTGTTCGCGGTTTCGAATTGACTAAGTGTTATAACATGTGGATTATAACAACAGGATTGGCGCATGCCAGCGGTTGAGGTGCCTGCAAGCGTCATAAGGAGGATTAATGCGAGTGTCGCATGAACGCACCCCGGCAAATGGGGCAGGGCGGGACTTGTCGCCCGGATGCGGCTTTTTCGTGTCGAAAGGGTGTCAGTCATGAATGTTCCAGCAACACTGTCAGTCATCGCAGCACGCCCCGGCGGGCCCGAGGTGCTGGAACTGGTGCGCCGCGAACTGCCGCCGCCCGGACCGGGTGAGATGCGGGTGCGGGTCCATGCTGCCGGGATCAACCGCCCCGATGCCATGCAGCGTGAGGGCAATTACAACCCGCCGCCCGGTGTCACGGACGTTCTTGGGCTGGAGCTTGCCGGAGAGGTGACGGAACTCGGGCCGGACGTCACCCGCTTTGCCCCCGGTGATCGTGTCATGGCGCTTGTCGCGGGCGGTGCCTATGCAGAGGAAGCCATCGTGCAGGCCGACGTCTGTATCCGCGTGCCCGACGGGCTGTCGATGATCGAGGCGGGCGGCATTCCCGAAACCTATTTCACGGTGTGGAGCAACCTGTTCCAGCGTGCCGGCCTGAAGCAGGGCGAAACTGTTCTGCTGCACGGTGGCACATCCGGGATTGGTGTAACGGCAACGCTGCTGGCCCGCGCGATTGGTGCGCGGATGATCACCACCTGTGGCTCTGATGAAAAATGCCGCGCATCGGTTGAACTCGGCGCGTCGGATTCGATCAATTACAAGACACAGGACTTTGTGAAGGTTGGGCGCGACCTGACGGACGGCAAAGGGCCGGATGTGATCGTCGATATGGTCGGCGGATCGTATATGCAGCGCAATCTGGACCTGATCGCCGAAGATGGGCGGATTGCCCAGATCGCCTTTCAGCAGGGCTCGCAGGCGGATCTGAATATGGGGCCGCTGCTCTTCAAGCGGCTGACGCTGACGGGTTCGACACTTCGGGCAAGGCCGATTGCGATGAAGGCGGCACTGACCCAGGCGGTCGAGCAGCAGGTGCTGCCCCTGATCCTTGAAAAAGACGCGCGTCCTGTCATCGATTCCGTTTTCCGCCTGGAGGATGTGCAGGACGCCCATGCCCGGCTGGAGGCATCGGCCCATACCGGCAAGATCATCCTGAAGACCGCCGCCTGTGAGGAAGGATAACCCCATGGATGATCGGCAGGCAGGATCGAACCGGACCGGCGCACATATCCTTGCGGGTGCCTTGCAGCGGCACGGAATAGATAAGGTGTTCGGCCAGTCTATTCCTTCAGCCTTGTTCCTTGCCGCCCCGGATTACGGAATCTCGCAGGTCGGCTATCGCACCGAGAACGCCGGTGCCGCGATGGCGGATGCATTCGCGCGGGTGTCGGGACGTGTCGCTGTGGTGACTGCGCAGAACGGGCCGGCGGCAACCCTGCTGGTGCCCGGTCTGGCAGAAGCGCTGAAGGCATCCATTCCGGTGGTCGCCATCGTGCAGGATGTGCACAGGCAGCAGACCGACAAGAACGCCTTTCAGGAACTGGACCATCTGGCCCTGTTTGGCGGTGTCGCGAAATGGGTCCGCCGCGTGACGGATATCGGCCGGATCGACGATTACGTCGACATGGCGATCACCAATGCCACGACGGGCCGGTCCGGTCCTGCGGTGCTGCTGGTGCCGGTGGATATTCTTGATGAGCTGGAACAGGCGCTGCCGCAGACGGGGCGGCAGGCATCGCTTGGCACCTATCCGCTTGATCCGACCGCGCCCGATCCGGCCCGCATTCATGAGGCTGCCGCATTGCTTGCCGCGGCGGAGCGACCGCTGGTGATTGCAGGCGGCGGGCTGCACAGCTCTGGCGGATATGCGGCTCTTTCCGCACTACAGGAGATTGGCTTTCCGGTCGCGACGACAGTGATGGGCAAGGGCGCGGTCGATGAGACGCATCCCTTGTCGCTTGGCGTTGTGGGCTATTTCATGGGGCCGGGCGCGAAGGCAGAAGCATTTGCGCCGATGGTGCGCGACGCCGATGTGATCCTGCTGGTCGGCAACCGGACGAACCAGAACGGCACCGATAGCTGGCAGCTATATCCGAGGGATGCGCGCTATATCCAGATAGACATTGATGGGGCAGAGATCGGCCGCAACTATGAGGCGCTGCGCCTGACTGGTGACGCAAGGCTGGGGCTTGAAGCTCTGGTCGCAGCGCTGAGGGCGATGGATGCGGGCAAGCGGCAGTCTGCGCGTGCATCTCTTGAAGCGCGCATCTCGGATGGAAAAGCCGCGGCCGAGGAGAAGCGCCATGCCACCGCTGGTTCTGACGCGGCACCCCTGCGGCCGGAGCGTGTGGTGGCCGAGATCGACGCGGCGCTGACGCCGGACAGTATCGTCGTGGCCGATGCATCTTACTCTTCGATCTGGGTGGGGGATGGGATCACCATCCGGCAGGCCGGGCAGCGGGTGATTACCCCGCGCGGTTTGGCCGGGCTTGGCTGGGGATTGCCCTTTGCGCTTGGTGCCAAGGTCGCGCGTCCCGATGCGGATGTATTCTGCCTGACCGGCGACGGTGGCTTCGCCCATGTCTGGGGAGAGATGGAGACCGCGAAGCGCATGGGCCTGCCGGTCATTGTCGTCGTGCTGAACAACCAGATCCTCGGCTATCAGAAACACGCCGAACTGAGCATTTTCGGTGCACATACCGATGTGGTTCATTTTCAGCCGGTCGATCACGCAGCGATTGCACGCGCCTGCGGTGTGAACGGCGTCCGCGTCGAACGCGCGCAGGATCTGGCGGGTGCAATCGAAGATGCGCGACGCGCCGATGTGATGACGGTGATCGACGTGGTGACCGATGAACGCGCCTATCCGCCTGTCACCAGCTTCACGGGGAAACAGGCACTCAACTACTGACATTTGAAAGGGAGGAATGACATGAAAACTGTTAATCTGCTGGGCACCGCCGCGCTTGGGTTTGTGCTTGCCGCGCCGGCACTGGCCGAGGTGAAATTCGGATCGCTTTACCCGATCAGCGGACCGCTTGCCCTTCTGGGTGAAGAAAGCGCGCGCGGGCTGGAGCTGGCGGTAGAAGAAATCAACGCCGCAGGTGGCGTTCAGGGCGAAGAGGTCGTGCTGGTCAAGGGTGACGCGGTCGACAACAACCAGGCGACCGGCGAGGCGCGGCGCCTGATCTCTCTGGAAGGGGTCAAGGCGATTTTCGGCACCTATTCCTCGTCGCGGGTGATTGCCGCGTCGCAGGTGTCGGAACTGGCCGGTATTCCGTATTTCGAGCTGGGCGCGGTCGCGGATGAGGTGACGGGCCGGGGCTTCGAATATCTGTTCCGCACCAATCCGACCGCCGAAAACATGGGCGAGGATGTCATCAATATGCTGGTCGACAGCATCGCGCCCGGCCTTGGCAAAGACCCGGCAGAGCTGAAGATCGGCATCATCTACGAAGACAGTTCCTATGGAACCTCGGTCGCGGGCCACCAGGAAACGAATGCCGAAGAAAAGGGCCTGAACGTCGTGCTGAAGTCGGGCTATCCGGCCAACACGGTGGATATGTCTTCGCTGGTTCTGGAACTGCGCGATGCGGGCGCGGATGTGGTGCTGCAGACCTCGTATCAGAACGACTCGGTCCTGTTCCTGCAGCAGGCGAATGAGGCCGGCTATCAACCGTTGGCGATCATCGGCGGCGGCGGCGGCTATTCCATGCAGCCGACGGCTGATGCGGTGGGTCACGACATCATTGACGGCGTCTATGACGTGGACTTCACCCAATACGCCGTGAACACCGAAGCGACACCGGGTCTGGAGGAGTTCGTTGCCGCCTATGAGGCAAAATACAACGAATCCCCGCGGTCGGGCCATTCGCTGAACAACTATGTCGGTGCGAAGGCCGTGCTGGAGGCGATTGGCAGCGGCGAGGGCTTTGAGCCCGATCAGATCGTCGAGGCGGTGAAAGCCACCGACATTGCGGACGGGACGACGGCCACCGGCTATGGCGTGCAGTTCGGTGATACGAACCAGAACGAACGCGCGTTCATGCTGGGGATGCAGTGGCAGGATGGCAAGCTTGTCACCGTCTATCCCGAAAACGCGGCGGTCGCCGAAATGCGCTTCGCGACCGAATAGGGGCTGCAACCGGGGCGGCGCCGACGCCGCCCCCTTTCGACTGGGGTGGATGACATGACGACGTTTCTTCAGGTATTACTGAACGGCATCATGCTTGGCGGGCTTTTTGCCATCGTGGCGATTGGCCTGACGCTGATTTTCGGGATCGTGAAGGTCGTGAACTTCGCACATGGCGAATTCCTCATGGCCGGGATGTTCGCGACGTGGATGATTGTCACCAGGCTTGGGCTGCACCCCTATGCTGCGGTGATTATCGTTGTGCCCATGTTGTTCATTCTGGGTGCGCTGACGCAGCGGCTGCTGATCCAGCCGCTGATGGGCGCCGATGACGATCATGTTCAGATTTTCGCCACGGTCGGGCTGTCGACGGCGATGATAAACCTGGCGCTGCTTATCTTTGGTGCCGATATCGCCAATACACCCAATTTCGGATTGCGCACACCGATTGACCTTGGCCCCGTGCGGCTGCTGACCGGACAGCTTTACATCTTCATCGCCGCGATCCTGCTGGTTATCGGGCTGGAGCTGTTTCTCAAGCGCAGCCAGACCGGCCGCGCGATCCGCGCTGTCGCCCAGCACCGCGGCGCCGCAGAGCTGATGGGTGTGAACGTGCCGCGCATCTATATCCTCAGCTTCGGGCTGGGCGCGGCCTGTGTCGGGCTGGCGGCGGTGATGATTGCGCCGCTTTACCCGACCTCGTCCAATATCGGGACATATTTCGTGCTGACGGCCTTTGTCGTCGTGGTGCTTGGCGGGCTCGGCTCTATCCCGGGTGCGTTTTTCGGCGCGCTGATCATCGGGATCATTGACGCGATGTCGGGCTTTTATATCGGGTCCGACCTGCGCGAGGCCGTGGTGTTCGGCATCTTCCTGATCATCCTGATCCTGAAACCGTCCGGGCTGTTCGGCAGCCGGATGTCCCTGTCGCATCTGTCCTGAGGAGCAGTCATGAGCATCAGTGACACAGAACCGCGCGTGACGCAGAAAGACCGTAGATGGGGCTGGGGGCAGGTGGTCTTCGGCCTGCTGGTGGCGTCGCTGCTGGTGGTCCCGCTTCTGATCAACAATGCCTTCGTCTCGCATATCTTCGTGACCATCTGCCTGTTCGCAGCCCTTTCCACCGCGTGGAACATCGTTGGTGGATTTGCGGGGCAGATGTCGCTTGGACATGCGGTGTTCTATGGCATCGGCGGCTATGTCGGGGTGATGCTGTTCAATATGGGTGTCACGCCTTGGCTGGGCATGTTCGCGGGCGCGGCCGTTGCTGCCATCGTGGGCATGATTATCTCTTACCCCTGCTTCCGGCTGAAAGGTCCGTTCTACACGCTGGCATCCATCGCCTTTCTGGAGGTGTTCCGGGTGCTTGCGTTGCATTTCGGTGAGTTCACCGGCGGTGCGACGGGGCTGATGATAGAGCTGAAGCTGGGCTGGACCTGGATGGTGTTTCGCGAACGCTGGCCCTCGCTGCTGATTATTTTCGGTATGCTGCTGTTCACACTTGCTGTTTCGTGGGTGGTGCGCCGTTCACGTCTGGGCTTTTATCTGGTCGCCACGCGCGAACGGGAATCTGCCGCCCGCGCCGCTGGCGTGCGCACGGTTCAGGTCCGGCTGATCGCGGTCGCGATTTCCTCGGCGCTGTGTGCCATGCTGGGGACATTCCACGCCATGTATCTGACCTTTATCGAGCCCGCCTCGATGTTCGGTCTGGCCTTCTCGATCCAGATTGCCATGTTCGCGCTGATCGGTGGTATCGGCACTGTGCCCGGCCCGCTTCTGGGCGCCGCACTGCTGGTTCCGATCACGGAATGGGCGCGGGCCTCGCTTGGCGCATCGGCCATAGGGCTGCATGGTTTCGTCTATGGTCTGGTCCTGATCCTGTTCGTGCTGTTCATGCCGAACGGCATCATGGGTCTGCTCAAGCGGCTGACGGCGCATCGTGCTGCCGCCTCGGACGAGGAGGTTGCGCAAACGCAGACCGACCCTGTCGCCGCGCCCGTCGCGGACGCGCGGGAAGTCACGCCGCCATCGCCCGACCGGCCCGGCATCGGTGACGACATCCTGCGGGTGGAGAATCTGAACAAGCATTTCGGCGGTCTGCATGTGACCAAGGATGTCAGCTTCACCCTGCGCGAGGGAGAGGTTCTGGGCCTGATCGGCCCGAATGGCGCGGGCAAGACGACGCTGTTCAACATGTTCTCTGGCTTCCTGTCGCCGGATGAAGGCAAGGTCAGTATGCGCGGTCCTGACGGTCAGTGGCATACACCGACGAATCCGGCCGACTTCGCGGCGCTCGGACTTGGGCGCACCTTCCAGATCGTGCAGCCCTTTGCCGCCATGACGGTTGAGGAAAACATCATGGTCGGTGCGTTCTACCGTCACCATGATGAAAAGGACGCAAGGGAGGCCGCGCGCGAAACAGCCTGGCGGATGGGGCTTGGGCCGCTGCTGAAGAATGAGGCCCGCGGGCTGACCATCGGCGGTCTGAAGCGGCTGGAGGTCGCGCGCGTCATGGCGATGGAGCCGCGCGTTCTGCTGCTGGATGAGGTGATGGCCGGCATCAACCAGGCCGATGTGCGCCGCGCCGTCGATCTGATGCTGTCGATCCGTGACAGCGGCGTTTCGATCATCGCGATCGAACATGTCATGCAGGCGGTGATGTCGCTGTCCGACCGGGTGATCGTGCTCGCCTCGGGCGAGGTGATTGCAGAAGGCACGCCGCAACAGGTCGTCCAGGACGAACATGTGATCGAAGCCTATCTGGGCAAGGAGTTCGCCGATGCTCACACTTGAAAACATCGATGCGGGCTATGGTCCGACCACGATTCTTCAGAATGTCAGCCTGACGGTGAATGAGGGCGAGATCGTCACCATTGTCGGCGCGAACGGGGCCGGTAAGACGACGACGCTGCGCACGATTGTCGGCCAGATCAAGCCGCGTGCCGGCAGGATCACCTTTATGGGCGAGGATATGACGAAGCTGCCACCGCATGAGGTGGTGGATCGCGGCATCATCCTGATCCCGGAAGGCAGGCAGCTTTTCCCCGACATGACGGTGCGGGAAAACCTGCTGATGGGGGCCTATCGCAAGGATGCCCGCTCCGAGCAGGAGGCGCGGCTGCAAGAGGTGTTCGATCTGTTTCCCCGTGTTCGCGAACGCGCGGGTCAGACGGCGTCGTCACTGTCAGGCGGAGAGCAGCAGATGGTCGCGATTGCACGCGGCATGATGGCAAAGCCGAAAATCCTGATGTTCGATGAACCTTCGCTTGGTCTGGCGCCGATCATCGTCAGTCAGGTTTTCGACGTTGTCCGCAAGGTCGCGGAAACCGGCACCACCGTGCTGATCGTCGAGCAGAACGTCTTTACGACGCTCAAGGTCGCCAATCGCGGCTATGTGCTGGAGAACGGGCAGGTGGTGCTGGACGACACGTCCGAGGCTCTGCTGAAGAACGATCACGTCCGCCGCGCATATCTGGGGATATAGGATATGGAGCTGACAGAAATCACCCCGCAGGAAATGCGGACCCGCCCCTCTCATCAGGGTCGCAACGTGCTGGTGACAGGCGCGGCACGCGGCATCGGCCGGGCAATTGCACAAGCCTTTGTCGAGCGTCATGCGACGGTCGGGATTTGTGATCTGAAGGGCGAGGATGTCGACAGGACCTGTGCGGAGCTGAACGGGCTGGGGCTTGGCAAAGCGGTGCCGGTGACCTGCGACGTTTCAGATTATGACGCTCTGGTCGGTGCCATTGACGCGACCGGGCTTGAATTTGATACGGTGATCAACAATGCCGGGATTTCACCCAAGCATGATGGTGTTGCCCACAAGGTCTGGGAAATGGATCCGGCCGAGTGGCGGCGGGTGACGGATGTGAACCTGACCGGCACGTTCAACACCATCCGTGCGCTTACACCGGCGATGACGCGGGCGAAGCGCGGCTGGATCGTCAATACCTCCTCCGTCGCGGGCAAAACCTATTCTCCGGTTGTTGCCTGCCACTATGCCGCGACGAAATCGGCCATTATCGGGTTCACCAAGCACCTGGCGGCAGAGCTGGGGCCGTTCTCTGTCCGGGTCAATGCCCTGGCACCGGGCCGTATCGCCACACCAATGGTTGCGGGCGTCGCGCCAGAGGTGAATGCGGAACAGGTCCGGCTGACACCTATGGCACGGCTTGGCGAACCGGCAGAGGTCGCGGATGTCGCGCTTTGGCTGACCTCGACCGAATCCAGCTTTGTCACCGGCCAGACGATCGACGTCGCCGGCGGGCTTTACATGACCTGAGGAAATTCATGATTACCGGCCATACCAAACTTTACGGCATCGTTGCCAACCCCATTCATCACATCAAGACCCCGCAAGAGGTCAATCGCCTGTTTGCGGAAATCGACCATGACGGGGTGCTGGTGCCGTTCCACGTTCTGCCAGAAAACCTTGCGGGGTTTGTGGACAGCCTGCGCGGGATGGAAAACCTTGGCGGCATGATCGTGACCGTTCCGCATAAGGTCGAAATCCTTGCCTTGTGTGACCGGATTGAAGGTGACGCCGCTGAGATTGGCGCGGTGAATGCGATCCGCCGGGAAAGCGATGGCTCTCTGGTCGGTGCCATGCTTGATGGCAAGGGTTTCGTCGGCGGGTTGAAGGCGGCGGGCATAGATGTCGCCGGGATGGATATTTGCCAGCTTGGGGCAGGGGGCGCCGGTGCGGCCATCGCCTTTGCTCTGGCCGAGGCAGGCGCGGGGCGTCTGAACATCGTGAACCGTTCGCAGGACAAGGCGCGATTGCTGGCCGAACGCGTTGCCGCGAAATACCCCTGCACAGAGGTCACGACGGGTCCTGCAGATAGTGCCAGCCGCGACATCGTCGTGAACACCACCTCGCTTGGCATGAAGGACGGTGATCCGCTGCCGACAGAGGATACGGCCTTCCGCCCCGGTCAGGTTGTCGCCGAAGTCATCATGCAGCCGGAAGAGACGCCGATCCTTGCCTTGGCAAAGGAAAAGGGTGCGCGGACCCATCCCGGCCGTCCGATGCTGCGTGAACAGGTCCGGCTGATGGCGCGGCATCTGGGCGTGCCCGGCGCATGAGGGGGCTTTGATGGTTGAGACCAAACAACCCTCCATCAACTATGACTACATCATCGTCGGGGGTGGAACCGCAGGCTGTATCCTGGCCGAGACGCTCAGCCGATCGGGACGTCACAAGGTCCTGCTGCTGGAAGCGGGCGGCGAGGCACGGTCGCCCTGGATACGCATTCCCGCCGGGTTCTATAAGCTACTGGTGAACCGTCGCTACAACTGGGGTTTCTGGAGCACGAAGGAAGCGGCGACCAATCATCGCGAAATCGCCATTCCACGCGGCAAGGGGTTGGGCGGATCGACCCTGATCAACGGTATGATCTATGTGCGCGGGCAACCGCAGGACTATGATCTTTGGGCGCAACAGGGCTGCGACGGTTGGGGCTGGCAGGACGTGCTGCCCTATTTCAAATCCATCGAGACCTGGCAGCATGAAGACGAGGACGGTTTTCGCGGCAAGTCGGGCCCGATGCCGGTTGCCGAGGTGGTGGAACAGAACGCCATAGGTCAGGCATTCATCGACGCGGCACTTGCGCAGGGGCAGCGCTTTAACCCTGACTATAACGGGGCTGAACAGGAAGGCGTCGGCTGGTATCAGGTGAACCAGAGGAACGGCGAACGATGGTCGGCCAATCGCGCATGGCTGTCCCCGGCGCGGGGCAGGGAAAACCTGACAGTGCTGACGAATGCGCGCGTGACCCGTGTTCTGCTGGATGGTCGGCGTGCGAAGGGCGTTCGTGCCATCCACCGCGGGCACCAGCAGGATTTCACCGCGGGCGAGGTCATTCTCGCGGCAGGCGCAGTTCAGACGCCGCACTTGCTTGAAATTTCCGGTGTAGGCGATGCGCAGCGTTTGCGCGATCTGGGTATCGACGTTCACCATGATCTGGCGGGCGTTGGCGAGAACTATATTGACCACTTCTGCACACGAATGAACTGGCGTGTCTCTCAGCCGGTCACGCTGAACGAACTGACCCGGATGCCGCGCCTTGCGGGGGAAGTCATGAAATACGCGACGCGGCGCAAGGGCGTGCTGACCTATGGCACCGGGCTGACGCATGGCTTTTTGCGCTCTCGTCCCGATCTGGACCGACCGGACGTGCAGTTCTTCTTCATGCACGCAAGCTATGCCAACGCGGCAGAGCGGAAGCTGGACCGGTTTCCGGGCATGACGATTGGCGTCACGCAGCTGCGGCCGCAATCGCGGGGCTCGATCCACGCCGTTTCGGCGGACCTGCATACGCAGCCCGCCATCGTGCCGAACTTTCTGGATGCGGAAGAGGACAGGCGGTCGATGGTTGATGGCATGAAGCTGGCGCGGAAGATCATCGAACAGGCCCCGATGGATCCGTTCCGCGTGGCAGAGCTGAATCCGGGGCCGGACTGCGTCTCGGACGAAGACTGGCTGGCTTTTGCACGCTCCAATGGCCAGACCATCTATCACGCCGTGGGCACCTGCCGGATGGGCAACGATGACATGGCGGTTCTCGATCCGTCGCTTCGGGTGCGCGGGATGGATGGTTTGCGTGTCATAGATGCCTCTGCCATTCCAGAGATGGTGTCGGGCAACACTCAGGCGGCGGTGATGATGCTTGCCGCGAAGGGTGCCGATATGGTTCTGGCCGAGGCGCGGTAGCCCCGAAGCCAGCCCTAGGCGGGTTTCTCAAGCAGAGATCGGCCGGCCCTGCGCCTGCATCGCTTCGGCTATTCCGGCGGTAATATCCTGCGGGCGAGCGGCGGCGGCGGCTTCCAGCACCTTGGAAATCGACGGCGAGGCTTCGCCGCCATGCACACGCATGATCGGCTGATCCAGCCAGTCGAACACGCGGCGCTGCAATTCGTCGGCAAGCAAACCGCCATATGACGTGCCAGCGGCGCCCTGTTCGACGATCAGCACATTGTTGGTTTTGCGGATCGACGCCTCGATCATGTCCCAGTCCAGCCCCGCCCGGTCCAGCGAACGCAGGTCGATGATTTCCGCATCGACGCCCAGTTCCTCGACCACCTGCCGGGTTTTTTCGACCATCGCCAGATAGGTCAGAATGGTCAGGACGTTACCTTCCCGCACCATGCGGGCTTTGCCAAGCGGGATGCAGTAGTCCAGATCGTCTTTCGGTGCAGTTCCGCGCGAGGCATAAAGATCTACATGCTCGATCACCAGCACGGGATCTTCGCAAAGCAGGGCAGAGTTCATCAGGCCGATATAGTCGAATGGCGTCGACGGGGCGACGATCCGCCATCCGGGAGATGTGGCAAAGATGCCCGCCGGGTCCATCGAGTGCTGCGAGCCATAGCCCGTGCCCATCGCCACCTTTGTGCGCAGCACAAGCGGCATCGGGCTGTCACCGCCGAACATATGCCGTGCCTTGCCGATCTGGTTGAACACCTGATCGGCGGCGACCCACATGAAATCGGGATACATGAATTCGATCACAGGACGGATGCGCCCGTCTGCTGCCATGCCAGCCGCAAGGCCGGTAAAGGCATTCTCGGAAATGGGCGTGCCAAGGCAGCGATCAGGGAAGCGGTCGGACAATCCCCGTGTTGCGCCGTTCGTGCCGCCTTTCAGCCGATGCACGTCTTCACCCATCACGACGATGCGCCCGTCGGTTTCCATCCGGCGCCCCATGACATCGGCCACGACGTCGATAAAGCGGACATCATCGGCCATATCGCCAGTAAAGCTAACCTGTTCTTCGAAGCGAGCGCCTTCAAACTCCGACAGATCACCGCGCAGCCCGTAATCGACGAAACTTTCTTCCGGCCAGAGCGCGGGGCGGATGCGCGTCTTGCCATCTGTCTCTTCCAGCATCTCGGCGGCTATTTCTTCCATCATCTGCTGGCTGTTGCGGCGCAGCTCGGTCACCGCGTCCACACCGATGATCTGGCGTTGCTGCAGGTCACGCGCCATCGCATCAAGCGGATCACGGGCGCGCCATTCGGCCTCTTCCGCCTTGTCGCGATATCCGAAGGCGGAACCGGGCAGCGGGCCGTTCTGGTGGAAATAGCGGTAAAGATCGGCCTCTATGACCACCGGCCCGCCACCGGCGCGCATGATCTCATTGGCTTTTTCGGATGCCAGATAGACGGCAAGCGCATCCATTCCGTCGACCTTGATCGAGGGAATACCAAAGGCCGGGCCACGCGACGACAGGCGCGTTTCGGCGGTTGCTTCTTCGACATTGGTGGAAACCGCATAGCGGTTGTTCTCGATAAAGAAACAGACCGGAAGCTTCCATGCTGCGGCGATATTCATGGTTTCAAGGACAGAGCCGATATTGACCGCGCCATCGCCGAAATAGGTATAGACCACATTGCCATCGCCGGCACGCTGGTGGGCAAAGGCGGCGCCCGCCGCCATCGGCACCCCGCCGCCGACGATGGCATTGGTGCCCAGATTGCCCGCCTCGGCCCAACGCAGATGCATTGAGCCGCCGCGCCCTTTGCAGAAGCCCTGCGACAGTCCCATGATTTCTGCGAGGGTGCGGGTTGCCAGCTGGCGAAGATCGTCGCTGAATGGCTGCGTCGGATCAATCCCGTCCTGCGCGACATAGGCCATCGCCTTGGCAAGAAACTGATGATGCGCCCGATGAGAGCCATTGACCTGATCGCCCGGTCTCATCGCAAGGGCAGAACCGACCGCCCCGCCTTCCTGACCGATTGCTGAATGGGCCGGACCATGCACCAGCGTCTTGCCCGCCAGATCCAGAACCTTTTCTTCGAAGGCGCGGATCAGATGCATTTGTGCCAGCATCGTCAGCCCGGTTTTTGGGTCAAGTGCGGCCCGGTCCTCCTCTGTCACGCGCATTTCCGTCCAGGGGGCCGAGGGTACGAGGTCGTCAAAAACAGGCATTTGGAAAATCCACTTTACGAATGGGTTCAGGCAGCAAGAAAACCGCCATCGACGGGCAGCACGGCGCCGGTGATGAAGCTCGCCATGTCGGATGCAAGGAAGATCACCGGCTCGGCGATTTCGCGCGGCTCGCCAATGCGCTTCATGGGTGCGCGTTGCAGGAACCAGTCAGCGCCGCCGGGGCGGTTCAATTGCGCGTCGGCCATCTCGCTTTGCATGATGCCCGGCGCGACCGCGTTGACGCGCACGCCATGCGGCGCAAGATCGCGGGCCATTGCCTGCGTCAGCGAACGGATCGCGCCTTTCGACACCACATATCCCGCGGTCGATCCGCCCGCGACGAACCCGGCGACCGATGACATGTGAATGACGCAGCCTTTGCGGGCAATCAGGGCCGGGACGAAGGCGTGGGCGGTGTTGAATGCGCCCTGCAGATTGACCTTCATGATCCGGTCCCAGATGTCCGCCTGATCGGGATCGTCGAAGGTGGCACGGCCAGCCACTCCGGCGTTGTTGACAAGGATATCCAACCCGCCCTGATCGGCGAGGATGTCGCTGGCACATGCTTGCACCGCGTCACGATCCGTCACGTCGAGCGTCAGGGCAGTCGCATCGAAGCCTTGTGTGCAAAGGGCCTCTGCCTCACGCGCCGCATTCTCCGCGTCGATATCGGCCAGAATGATGCGCGCACCTGCACCGGCCAGACCGGCGGCGATGGCAGCGCCAAGCCCGCGTCCCGCGCCGGTTATGAGAGCCAGCCTGTCTTTCAGCAGTTCTTTCATGTCAGCTTCCTGAAATCGGGTGGGCGGGCACGGCTAGGCCATGTGAATGCCGCCGTTTGCCTGAATGGTTTCACCGGTAATGAACGATGCCGCGTCCGAGCAGAGAAACGCGACCACGCTCGCAATTTCCTCTGGCCGGCCGAAGCGGCGCAGTGGCGTATCGGCGATTGTCTTATCGCCCCGGTCGCTCAGCAGATCCCGCGTCATCTCTGTTTCGATGATGCCGGGTGCTACGGCATTCACGCGTGTCTTTGGCGCAAGCTCTCGCGCAAGGCTTCGTGTCAGCGAGGTCAGCGCACCTTTAGACGCTGAATAATGCGCGTTCTCGAAAGCGCCGCGATGACCCGCAAGCGAGGTGATGTTCACGATGGCAGAGTTTTCCGCCAGATGCGGCGCCGCCCGGTTTAGAATACGGAAGACGCCGTCCAGATTGACCGAAATCGTGCGGCGCCATTGATCGTCGGTCATGGTTGCAAAGGGCTCTGCCAGGTAGATACCGGCGGATGGGACGACGAAATCCAGCGTGCCGAAGCTGGAAACGGCACGGTCGATCACGGCCTCTGACGAAGCCGGATCGGTCGCATCGAAGGCGCAACTGATCTTACGGCCGCGTCCGGGCAACCGCTCGGCGAACTCTGCGCCGCGATCCGCGTCCCGGTCGGCGAGCACCAGATTGGCGTCTGCCCGTGCAAATAACCGGGCGATTTCGCTGCCGATCCCGCCTAACGCGCCGGTCAAAAGCAGCGTGCGGCCCGAAAAATCAAACAGCACGGCTGCGCCCGGAAAATTGGGGTGATCGTATCATGCAGCCCCTCCAACAGCATGTGTGTTATTTGTTATAACACTGTGGCAGGGGCGGCGCAATCCTGTCCATCACCGGCGCGGGACAGCGCGATGCAGGCCCATATTCTGCATCGGGCGCATAGTGAGGGTCGAACACTATTTCGGTCGAGGCACCTTGTCCGAGGGGATCGTCGTATTTGATGGCTTCGGTCCTGGGCTTTATCCGCTGATTCAGGGGCAGAGGTTTCGAAACCAGACTTGAATATTTGTGAGAACCGTAGAAACGCGCCTTCTTATATTGGTCCGCGAAACCGGGCAGTCGTGACCGAAAGCGACCGATTTGCCATCGGTATGGGTTCCGCTATCGTACGAAATAGATAGTGATCTGTAAGGTGATTTGGGCTGACGAAGGCTGATGGCAGGATCGATTGCACAAATTCGATCTTTTCCATCACAGTCTGTTCCAGCGATTGCCATCATGCATTGACGAAGGTTTGCAGCCACGGCACGTCCAAGGTTGTGTTGCGGCGCCGCAATCTCAAATAGCCATAGCATGGGGCCGCGCGGTATTCCGCACGGCCCCGAAAAGATCTGGGATAAATCGCTCAGAACGTCTTTGCGACTGTCAGCTTCACATTGCGTCCCGCGCCGTTCCGCGTGGCCAGATGCGGACGATATTCCTTGTCGAAGATATTTTCGACCCCGACGCGGAATTCCGATCCTTCCAGCACACCAGCCTGCGGACGATATGTGGCACGGAGGTTGTGGACGCCAATGCCGGGTGTCTCTCGATTCGTTCTATCTACCCGGTCCATTCGTGCATTGGCGAGCATTTCCCAGCTGAGATCCAACTTTTCCCCCCAACGCTTGCCAAGCGTCAGATACAGGCTGTCGGCGGGTGCATTACCCCAATGGGTTTCTTCCCCGTTGATGCCCAACGCATCGCCCTTGCTGATCGTGGCGTTCATGTCGGCGTAATAGCCGCTGGCGACGCTATAGCTTGCCTCCAGCTCCAGCCCGCGCATCTCTACCTCTGCGACGCCGGAATAAGAGGTCACATCCCAGATGTCGGATTGATAGAGATTGGCCTTCAGGCTGAGCGTATCTCCGCCCGAAAAGACGTCGACGGCGTCATAGGCCGCGCCGATCTCGTAGACGCGGGCCTTTTGCGACTGGTTCATGAAGCTGTCTTTGTCGAAATCGTCGAGGATTGGCAGGTTTTCGGTATAGGCAGCGCTAGCGAATGCCGAGAAGCCATTCGACCATTCATAGCGCGCAGAGATACCGCCCATGATTGCATCATTGTCATATTCTGTTTGTGGATTGCTGCCCGACGCGTCGGACTGACGGCGCAGCTTTTGTGTTTCGTAGCGCATTGCGGGGCTGATGGTGAAGCCGCCCCATGTGATGTCGTCCACGGCAAACAAAGCGAAGCGCCGATCTGTGCCACCGGGCGCGGAAACGGCCTCGGCCCGTTTTTTGCGAATGATCTCTGCCCCAAGGCGCAGATCGTGTTCGGCGGAACCGGTCTGGAAGCGCGATGTGTTTTTGACCGTCAGCTTTGTGGTTTCATAGCGGTGATCGGCATCGCCCAGCGAGCCGGCGGCCGGTCCGTAGGGCGAAGTACCCTCGATATAGGTGCTGTCGATCTTCTGATCGGCATGGCTGAGATTGGCTTCGATATGGATCAGCGGATTTGATGGATCATATTCATATTCTAGGACGGTCGTGCGCGTGCGGACGTCTCGGTCGACATTGCCGAAAGAGCTTCCGCCCAGACCGAACTGGTCATAGGGCACATCGTTTTCGCTGGTTTGCGTGTCGTTATAGGACAGCGTTACCGACTGATCGCGTGCCGCGCCGAATGTATATTTCGCTTTCAGCATATAGGAAGGCAGCTTGAACGGCTCTGCCCCGACATCTTCGCCGGCACCGTCGGTTTGCTCGTCCATCTTGCGAAAGACATACTGGCCCAGAATCTCAAGATCATCATTCGGCTGCCATGCCAGAATGGTCGATGAGGTCAGGCCGTCACCGTTCGAAGCGGCCTCCAGCGTCTGTCGCAGCTTATATCCCGACACCCCGCCCGTGAAATCCGAGGCATCCTTGGTTTCCAGCCTCACAATCCCGCCAACCACACCTGAGCCATATTCGAAAGACCCGACCGTCCCGCGTGAGACCGAGACGGTCTTGTAGAGAGAGGGATCGGTGTAAAGCTGCGTGCCCAACCGGTAGAGTTCTTCTGATCCCTGTGTCGCGCCATCCACCTGGATCATGACCATTTGGTCTGTGCCATAGGTGCCATTCGCGCCGAAGCCGCGGATATTGATGCCCGATCCGCTTGGTGTCGCGCCGTTGACAAGCGTGACGCCCGGCACCGTATCGACCAGTTCGGCGATCGTACCGGCCTGCCGGTCGTCTATTTCCTGCTGGTCGATATTCGTGACCGGGTTGGCAGTCTGGGTTTCGACGTCACGTTTACTTTTAAGCGTGATCTCGTCCAGCACAATCACCTCCGCGCCGCTCTGGGCCAAGGCGGCCAAAGGGGTCACAAACACAACGCTGCCCAGCAGGGCGCAGCGCACACAAAACCTGTGTCGCATATCATCTCCGATGTCTTGATTTTTGTGCTGGCGGCTTCGCTAGCTTCGGCCCGGTCGCTATCATATCCGACAAAAATAGTAAAGTTATGGATTTTAATAAAGCTCGCCGCGGCCGAGCTTACGAAATGTATTTCGGACTACAGTGTCACAGCGCTATGCGGCGCGCTTAGCCACAGCGAATTTCATAACAATCCGTAGTGCACAGATGTCCGGAGAGACACCGCGCTGAACAGCGGCACAAACAGCGGCTTCTCCTATAAAAACACGCATAAGATGTAGACGCGTGATAGAAAACTATTTTAGAGTGTTTTCGTCACAACTTTATTTGCGGTCTGGACGAGTGAGCGGGCGGACCCATTCTCATATGCACAGGAGTGGAAACTACGATATGAATGATGTCGAGCGCGCGCTTAAATATGCAGACGATGTCTTCTCGGCGACGTCCGGGTATGAGCTCGACGCGGCCCGGCTGGTCAGGATTTGCGATAACCTTCTCGCCACGCCCCATGTTTTTCCTGGCTTTTCCACAGCAAGCCAGCATCAGAGGATAGATGACGAGCCGATCGAAGCGTTGGTCCCGGCGATCCGGGGGCATGTCGAGCTGAAGTTGATGATCAGCCCGATGTCCCACATTATGGACAAAAAAAGTTTCTTGTGCTCTGTGATGGCTTTGGATGTGGCTGGGCGCACACTGGATATTGGCGGTTTGTCACGCTCGTCAAAGCCGGAAATCGATCACTACTTCTACATCGAACCGTCGAAAGATGGTGTTGTCCTGCGAAGGTTTGTGGTGCCGGACGGCGCGACCTATCTTCGGATCAAGGTGATGCGGTTCCTCAAATCCGACGATGATCTGATCCTGTCAGCTGCCTTTCAGCTTTTGCCAGCCGACCTGACACAATTGCGCGACAAGCTGATTGTTGGGCGTGGCAAAATCATGCAAGCGCTTCGTCGGTCACGAACTCAGCTTGTTGCGCCGTCGAAAGCCTACAGCAAGCCTTTTCTTTATATTATGGATGAATTCACAGAAGCCTGCATCACCGGAAGCGTCGATGCAAAGCCGCTTTCACGAACAGACTACATTAACCAAATCAGCAAGTCCGACAGCGACATGCTTTTTCTGGAAAGCTTCTGGCGTGGCAATGGAGGTGCCTGGCAGCATGGTATGACGGCCGCGACGCCGCATCATCCCAACCGTCTTGCTCTTCTGTCGGCCATTCAAAGTGCGCGGATCACCGGCAAGCACATCGTCTTCTATAACAAGGAAGATCCAATGCATTTCGATAAGTTTCTGCCGATTGCAGGGCAGGCAGATATCATTTTTACCTCTGATTCCAATAGCGTTGAAAAATACAAAGCGGCTCTACCGGGCAAATCTGTTCATGTGCTGAAATTTGCCGCCCCTTCAGAAACCTGCAACCCCGGGAACGCGCCGACATTCGAGAAGCGCGACACGGTTGCCTTTGCCGGTGGGTATTATGGCGAGAGCCACGAAGATAGGATCAGGCAAATGGACTATATGTTGCCGGCCATATCGCGCCATAACGGTTCCATTTTCGACCGGCATTCCGAACAGGCCGAGGAGCGGTATCGTTTTCCGCTGAAGTACCGTCGTTTTTGCCGCCAGTCACTGCCGTATTCGGAGATAGTGAAGGAGTATCGCAATTTCCGCGCATTTCTGAATGTAAACACAATCACCGACTCGCCCACTATGATGTCTCGTCGTGTTTATGAGCTGCTGGCCTGTGGCACGCCCGTCGTGAGCTCGCCTTCAAGAGCTATTACAGAGCAGTTTGGGGACGCCGTCTCCGTCGTGGAAACCGAAGAGGATGCGATCCGAGAGACGGGTCGTCTGATCGAAGACAAGTATTACTGGATGAGGCGCTCGCACCTAGGCTATCGGCATGTGATGAAGGGTGAAACCTATCGCGACAGGGTGGGGCAAATTCTGCAGACGGTCTATCCTGACATGGACGAAGACGCCTTTGCGCCGTTTGTTTCGATGATCACGCCGACGAAGCAGCCAGCAGATTACGTGCGTATAGTCGAAAATGCGATATCGCAGACGCATCCTCATCTGGAGTTGGTCATAGGATTTGGATACTTGTATTCAGAGCAGGACGTTGCAGCCTCGCTCGAGGAATTGGCGCGGGCTATTCGCAAGACCGGCAAAAATCTTCGCTTCAAGCATATCCATTTCCGTGAAAAGGTCTCTC
Organism: Paracoccus albus; assembly: GCF_027913035.1. Classification (NCBI taxonomy): domain Bacteria; kingdom Pseudomonadati; phylum Pseudomonadota; class Alphaproteobacteria; order Rhodobacterales; family Paracoccaceae; genus Paracoccus; species Paracoccus albus. The sequence continues at coordinate 185,098 of NZ_CP115776.1, read as the reverse complement.
TTGGGTACAAAATGAACTCGCTGATCCAGGCGGCTTCAGGTGAATTTGTTGCCAAGATGGACGACGATGACTTTTACGGCCCTAACTATATTGCAGATATGCTGTTGCCGACACGTTGGGGCGGCTATGATCTTATCGGAAAACGCGGCACATTTTGGCATGATGTCGCAACGGGACGCTATTATTTGAAGCATCCGATGCAGTGCCATCGCAGGTCTGAATTCGTCTATGGCGCTACCTTTCTGGGCCGCCGCACGATGTTTCTTAATGCGCCGTTTCAGGAGCGCTCGACTGGAGAAGATACCTTCCAGCTGCTGCAACTGGCGTCAAAAGGCTATTCGATCTATGCGGCAGACCCGTTTTGTTTCTGCGTTCAACGACGGACCTCAAACCACACTTGGTCACTGCCGGACTCGTTCTGGGACAAGGACTGCGAAGCCTTGCCCGAAGGCACCAACCTTCAGCACATCATGATTTAGGTGGGTGCGACGGGCGGCCACATCTGGTGTGCTCCGCATGGTTGAAAATCATCGATGGAACTGTTATCTATCTAGCCAAATAGCTAGACAGGTAAGGGCATGTGGAGTCTGCAGGACGCGAAGAACAAGTTTTCCGCTGTGGTGGATGCGGCGCTTGCGGGTGAGCCGCAAGAAGTCACGCGCCGGGGTAAGCCGGCTGTGGTCGTGCTTTCGGCATCCGAATATGCGCGGATATTGGCAGAGGCGCAGTCGAATCGTGGCAGTTTCGCCAAGCATCTTCTGACCCAGCCACGCGGCGAGGTAGAGGCGGAACGGGCAGAGGCCCGGCCGCGCGACGTAGCTTTCTGATGCTGATCCTTGACACGAATGTTATATCGGCGCTGCGCAGGCCAGAACGCGCGCCAGAGGTCGCGGCGTGGTTGAAGCGGCAGGATGACAATGTGCTGTATCTGTCTGTCGTAACCCTCGGCGAGATTGAGCGCGGCATCGCGCGACAGGAACAGCAGGACCCGGCTTTTGCGCGCGATCTGCGCAACTGGCTGGGTCGGACGGTGCAGTTGTTCGGTGATCGCCTGCTGCCATTCGATGCGCAATCCGCGCGGATCTGGGGACAGTTGTCGGCGCGGTTGGGGCATGCGGGTGCCGATCTGCTGATTGCTGCAACAGCACTGCATCACGATGCGGTTGTCGTTACGCGCAATGTCTCGGACTTTGAGCCGACGGGTTGCCGGATCGAAAACCCCTTTGCGTAACAAGGGCGGCGCGTCAGTCGGTGGGGCCGCTATTTCCGACCCAGAGACATTTTTGCCTCTGGGTTAAACGATGTAGCTTCCCTGGTGCTGCCTGAGTCGTTACCTTTTCACCAAGGCCGGGAATGTCACGCTGTATCTTGGTCGTCAGGCCACTACGCGAGCGACCCATCCAACGGGATCGTTCGTTTTTTTGACCGTAGGCTGCGTGCTGACGCACCCCGATCGAGGGCGAGCCGTCATTAGAAGCAGCGGCTGGATCACCGACCACTCCAAATCCGTCAGATTAAAATGTGCCATGTTCACGTCCTGCCAGTACCATTAGGAGAATCACAACCTCAGCCACCTGGGAATCCTGTTTACGGGTATTTTGACCTAATCCAGATGTGATTTCGGTTTGCTTGGCTGCTTATCCGTTCTGTAGGGGTGGCCGATGACATTGGCCCGTAACACCTCGGCGGGGGTTCTAGAACCTGCACTTTCGCGGCCGATATCCTCGCTGGAAAGCGGCGTGCCCTCTGCCCACAACATCGCCTCGACCTCCATCATGGCGAGGCGGCGGATAATGCCGGGATCATTGACCAGCTCAGCGTGCAATGCGCCTGCGCGGCACCGGCCAGACTGACCGCGAGTGAGGATCGCACATGCTGCCACGCATCAGCACTCCTCAGGCCGGAGTGAACCGCTGGCTCAGGCACTTCATCATCGGCTGGCCCGGGCAGGAACCAAAGGTCGCTGTCGTTCATATCCGCAGAATGGCAGCATCGAACAAAATGTGAATCCTGCTTCTGGTGCGATGGTGGTCAAGGTTTCGATCTTCGGCGTTGTTGACCCACGCCATTGACCCGCGAACGTCAGAGGAATAGGCAGCGGCTATACCCGAAACGAATTTCGGAAGATACCCGATCATGGACAGCCCCATTCGCGGCATCCTGCTGAAATGCTTCAGCGTGCTTGTCTTTACCGTCATGGCGGCCATCGTCAAATCGACCTCTGACGGTGGGCTTGGGGTGCCGCCGGGACAGCAGGTCTTTTTCCGCTCTTTCTTCGCGATTCCGGTCATTCTTGTCTGGCTGACATGGCGAGGAGAGTTGCGCACCGGGCTGCGCACGAACCGCCCGATGGAGCATTTTTATCGCGGTATCGCCGGTACCTGCGCAATGGCGCTGAATTTCTGGGCGCTTGCGCTGCTGCCCTTCCCCGAGGCGATTGCCATTGGCTATGCCGCGCCGCTGCTGGTGGTTGTTTTTGCGGCGATGTTTCTGGGCGAGAACGTCCGTCTTTTCCGTCTGTCGATGGTGGCCCTTGGCCTGTCAGGCGTGCTGATCGTGCTGTCACCCCAGATCGGGCTGGCTGGGGCAGAGCCCGATTTTCGCCGCACGCTTGGCGCAGTCGTCGCCTTGGGCGGCGCGGCCTGTGCCGCGTTGGCGCAGGTTTTCGTGCGCAAGATGGTGCAAGAGGAAAAGACGGCCGCAATCGTGTTCTGGTTCTCGGCAACCTCATCGGTGCTTGGGTTGTTGACCGTTCCGTTTGGCTGGGTCATGCCTGACGCGACGACTTTGGCGCTGTTGATTGCGACCGGGCTTCTGGGTGGGATGGGGCAGATCCTGCTGACCTCCGCCTATCGTTTCGGCGAGGCTTCGCTGATCGCACCCTTCGACTATGTGTCGATGATCCTGTCGGTCGCCATCGGCTGGTTCCTGTTTAACGAGGCCGCGACCCCGGTCATGCTGGCTGGTGCGTCGATTGTGATCCTTGCCGGCATCCTGATTATCTGGCGTGAACGTCAACTGGGTCTGGAACGTAACCGCCAACGCAAGGCCATGACCCCGCAGGGCTAAAGGTTTAGTCCGCCTTGTGCTCATCCCACAGCCGGACGAGTCCCTCTGCACGTTCGGCCACGGTTTCCGGCGCATCACCCGGACGATACAGTCCAGAGCCGACACCAATGCCAGAGACACCTGCCTTAAGCCATTCGCCCAGCGTATCGCTGTTAACGCCGCCGACCGCATAGCAGGCGGCATCTTCAGGCAGGACGGCGCGTATCGCCTTTAGTCCGACCGGGCCGACAAGCTCTCCGGGGAACAGCTTCAAGCCGGTCGCCCCTGCATCTAGCGCGGCGAAGGCTTCGGTCGGGGTCATGATACCGGGGAAACTTTCCATCCTGGCTGCGCGGGTCGCCCGGATCACCGTCGGGTCGCAATTGGGCGAGACGACCAGCCTGCCGCCATTTGCCGCGACCTGTTCAACTTCTGCGGGTGTCAGGACCGTTCCGGCCCCGATCTTCGCATCGTTGCCGCATTCCGCGACCAGGCGTGCGATGCTGTCAAAGGCATCCGGAGAATTCAGCGGAACCTCGATCGTTGTCACGCCAGCCCCGATCAGCGCTTTGGCGACGGCGACGGCTTCTGGCGGTGTGATACCGCGGAGAATGGCGATGATGGGACGTGTCATGACGGGTCCTGATATTGGCGCCATGCGGCAAGCAACCCGGCGCGCGTGGTGGTATCGGCATCGCCCACAACCGGGGCTGCGCCCTGTTGCTGCAATGCCGTGGAATAAAGTTCTGCCAGATATGGGGCGCCGATGATAAGCACCTGCTCGCCCAGCCAATAGGGGCGGGCGGCACCCAGATCCAGCCCGATCAGGGTGCCGGACAGGCGGGCGTGAACCTCTGCCGGGTCGCCGGGGCCGATCAGACCGGCGGCACGCAACCGGAACAGGCGCGCCCAGGCCTGATGCGGCTGGCTGAGCGCGGTTGAAACGGCATCGGCAAACGCGGCAGAGCCAGCCTGTCCTGCAGCGCCGTTCAGACTGTGGCGAAGCACCGACTGGCGGCTGAGCAGGCTGAATATCTCGCCCGTCATGACGGTCTGGAAATGGCAGATCTCACCTGCTGAGATCCGCGCCCATTTCGTATGGGTACCGGGCAGGCAGATCACGCCATCAAAATCCGGCTTCGCTGCAAGGATGCCCGCAATCTGAGTTTCTTCGCCGCGCATGACGTCGGGCGGATCAGCCTGCATGACACCGGCGGCGATCAGAACGGGCCTGCCGCCCGGATCACCGGCGACGGGTGTCAGCGCGGGAGTGGCAGTGCAGGGGACGGCGCTATAGGGAACTTCGGTCCAGCCCTGACGTGCGCCGACCATGCCGCAGGCCACCACCGGAACGGCAGGCCAACCTTCGGTCAGACGCTCCAGCTCGGCCGCGAAATCGTCGGGGCCAGACATGGCGGACATGCCACGATCCGAGCCGCGCGCTTCGATGACGGCATCCCCGCTCATGGCCCAGATGCGAAGATTGGATGTGCCCCAATCAGCCGCGATCCAGTCGATATTGCCCATGTGTCACGCGCCCCGCCATTTTTTTGTTGACGCAATTCTTCTGGCACATAATCAAATGAGCTGAAAGAGTTGCAAGATTAAAAGGCCCGGCAAGTGATACCGCGCCCTATCCGGCTTTGCTATCCGCGCAGCTTTACCAAAAGCCGCCAGCAGCGCCGCAACGCGGTAAGTGCAGCACCGATGGTGACAATCCACAATGCGATGCGCAGCACTTGGCTGTGACCGCCCCACAACGGTTCAAACATGGCAAGCAGAGCCGCAGCGGTCACAACAGCCATCCGGTGCTGCTTGGCCATCGGACCGGAAAAATCGGCGCCTTGTCCCAGATTCAAGCCCAGTTCACGGATATAGGCGGTCAGCAGTGCCATTGCCGCGGACGCCCAGCCAAGGGTCGGCGCCGCTGCCCCCAGGCCAAGCCCGACCAGTATCAGCATGTCGGATACACGATCGGGAAACTCGTTCCAGAAGCCGCCATCGGGGCTGCCCCGACCTGCCTCGACCGCGACCATGCCGTCGAACAGGTTGCACAGCAGGCGCAATTGGCAGAATCCGGCCGCAGCCAGCAGCAGAAGCTCGCGGCCAAACCCGCCCGTCGACCCGCTGGCCCAAAAGCAGGCGCCGGCCAGCAGGGCCGTGACCATGCCGGCCTGCGAGATCTGGTTCGGTGTGATCCGCGTCGAGGCCAGCCATGTGGCAATGCGGTTGGCCCATCCGGTCTGACGGCTGGCAAGGGGACGGCGGTTTTCGGGTTCGCTCATCAAACTGACCAGTAATAGCGGAGAAGGTGGAAATAGATCGGCGCGGCAAACAGCACAGAGTCCAGCCGGTCGATGAAACCGCCATGCCCGGCGATGGTATGGCCCCAATCCTTCACGCCCCGGTCGCGCTTGATGGCCGACATCACCAGCCCGCCCAGAAAACCCATCATGATGACGCACAGCCCCATCAGCCCGGCCTGCCAAAGGGTGAACGGCGTCATGAATTTCAGCGCCATGCCGATAGCGGTTGCCGACAGACAGCCGCCCAGAAATCCCTCAACCGTTTTCGAGGGCGACAGACGTGGTGCGATCTTGTGCCTGCCGACGAGCTTGCCCCAGACATATTGCAGCACATCGGAAAGTTGCACGGTCACGACCAGCCAGGCAATCAGCAGAACGCCGCGGCCTTCGTGACCGGGGATGTTCAGGCTCATCAAGGCCGGAACGTGCGAGACGCAGAAGACGCAGATCATCAGGGCCCATTGCATTTCGGCCACGCGGATCAGGAAGTTCCGCGTTTCCCCGGACAGCGCGGAAACAACGGGCAGCAGCAGGAACACCCAGACCGGAATAAAGATGGAATACAGCCCGTACCATTCGATCCAGATCAGGTAGAACTGCACCGGCAGCACGATGAAGAACGCGGCTGCCAGCGTGTTGTGATCGGCGCGGCTGGCATTGGTCAGGGTCATGAATTCCCGCAATGCCGCGAAAGAGCATATGAAGAACAGCAGCACGACACCCGTCCGGCCGCCAAGCAGCGCGACAGAGATCGTGATTGCCATCACCCACCACGCGCGGATCCGGTCGTTCAGGTTCTCGACCGCGGCATTCTCTCCATCCGGGGAATATCGCCGCTGAAGTATCGCACCGATGATCGAGGCGACCAGCAGAACGCCCCCGATCCCGGCAATGGTCGCCAGAAGGTCCGCACGAACGTCGTTCATGGCGCGTCCTCCTGCCGGGGTTTGAGCGATAGCAGCGCTGTGCGCGCCCGGGCCAGGAAAGCGTCCTTCGTTTCATCTTTACCCACATGCATGGGTGCGCCGAAGATCACTTTGCACATCAGCGGGACCGGGATAAATGACCCCTTGGGCAGCACACGGTTCAGATTGTCGATCCAGACCGGAACGACATCAATGCCGGGCCGCGACCGGGCAAGCCGGTAGATGCCGGAACGGAAGGCAAGCAGCTCTGTATCTGTCAGATTGCGCGTGCCTTCGGGGAAGATGATCAATGACGAACCCTCGTCAAGCGCCGCTGCCATCTGTGCGATCGGATCGTCCTCGACGCCGTCACGATTGCGTTCGATCAGAAGGCTGTTGAAGACGTCGCTGCCGATGAATTCACGCAACCCGCCCCTGCGCCAGTAATCGGCCCCGGCAACGGGCCGCGTCCTGCGCCGGTGCGATTTTGGCAGAACCGCCCAGATCAGGACGAAATCGCCGTGGCTGACATGGTTGGCGAAATAGATGCGCTGATGACGCTCTGCCGGGTCGAAGCCCTGCCATTGCGGCTGCACAGCGGTCAGCAGATGCGCGAAGGTGGTGATCGCCCACGCTGTCATATCTGCGGCGACGGCCCTTGAACTCGTAACAAAACCTTTGCGTTGCATCGTCCCGTGCCGCTTAACCTTCGGGCGAGACTAACAATTTGAAAAAGCACCGCAAGCGGTAGGATTCCCGCGCAAGCGCCTAATCGTGCTGTTGCAACCATCCCGCCGCAGCATCCGTCAGTAGTTCCGGGCCCAGCATCGCATCAAGCGCGATCCCGGTTTCTCCAGGGGCCAGCGGTTCCAACGTCGCAGCCTGACTCTCGGCAAGTGCAGCGTTCATGAAGTGGCCGGGGCGATCTGCCATCCTGTGCCGGGCGGCGGCCAGCGGCAAATCAAGATGCACGAAGGCCACCGGGCCGTGTTGAGAGAGTATATCGCGATAGCTGCGCTTCAGGGCTGAACAGCTTGCAACGGCTCCGGGGCCGGTTTGCAGCGCCTTTTCCATCGCGGCGGCAATTGCTGCCAGCCAGGGCCCGCGCATTTCGTCGGTCAGGGGTCTGCCCGACTGCATCGCTGCTATATTTTCGGCCGGGTGCAGCGCATCCCCTTCTATCATGGAAAAGCCGAGGCGTTTTGACAGCGCCTCGGCCAAGGTGGATTTTCCGCATCCGGATACGCCCATGACAACGATGCGTGGCGGCAACGGCACAACCGGCTCAGACCCGTGAGGGGGTCGGCTGCGTCACCGCGTCATCGTCTTCCATCCTGTCGCCGCGGCCTAACAGCCTGCGCATCAGGACATAGAACAGCGGCGCGAACAGGATGCCCAGAACGGTTGCCATCAATGTTCCGCCCAGAACCGTCGCACCGATCGCGTTCCGGCCCGCAGCACCCGCGCCTGTCGACAGAACCAAAGGTGTCACGCCAAGCGAAAAGGCGATTGAGGTCATGATGATCGGGCGGAAACGCTGGCGCGCGGCCTCGACCACGGCGCGGTACAGGGGTGCGCCGGCCACCGATTGCTCTCTGGCAAATTCCACGATCAGGATCGCGTTCTTGCCGGTCAGACCGATCACCGTCAGCAGGCCGACCTGGAAGAAAACACCATTGTCGAAGCCGCCCACATATGCGCCAAGCAATGCACCAAGCACACCGATGGGCATGACCAGAATAACCGCAAGCGGGATCGACCAGCTTTCATAAAGTGCTGCCAGACACAGGAACACCGCCGCCAGCGACAGCGCATAAAGCAGCGCGGTCTGGTCGCCGGATTCGCGTTCTTCCAGTGACAGGCCCGTCCACGACACGTTGAAACCGGCAGGAAGCTGGCTTGCCAGGTTCTCGATCTCGGCCATCGCGTCGCCGGTGCTGACGCCGGGCATGGGGCTGCCCTGCAACTGCATCGCCGGCACACCGTTATAGCGCGTCAGGCCCTGCGGTCCGAAGGTCCATTCGCCTTCCGCGAAATTCGCAAATGGTACCAGCCCGCCGGATGCGTTCCGAACCCGCCATTTCTCAAGGTCGGTCGGGACCGAACGGCTGTTCGCCTCGCCCTGAACATAGACCTTCTTGATCCGGCCCCGGTCGACGAAGTCGTTCACATAGGTGCCCGTCCACGCAACCTGCAGCAGTCCCGCCACATCGGTCGCGCTGATGCCCATCGCCCCGGCCTTCTGCCAGTCGATGTTCAGGCGGTACTGCGACGCATCCTCCAGCCCGGAAGGCCGGGTCTGTGTGATCAGCGGGCTTTGCGCGGCCATGCCCAGCATCATATTGCGGGCCTCCAGCAGCTGTTCGTGGCTTTGTCCGCCGCGCGCCTGCAAATAGAAATCGAAGCCCGAGACGTTGCCGAGTTCGATGACAGAAGGCGGCACGATCGGGAACACCATGGCATCCCTGATCTGGCTGAGCGCACCGAAAGCCCGCCCGGCGACGGCCTGAACGGATTGTGAGGGATCGGGCCGTTCCTCCCAATCCTTCAGGCGCACGAAGGCCATGCCGACATTCTGGCCCATCCCGGCAAAGCTGAAGCCGACGACCCCGAACATGGAATCAACCGAGGCCGCTTCCTGTTCCAGAAAATACCGTTCGACCTCGTCCACAACAGCCTGCGTGCGTTCTGCAGTCGCCCCGGTCGGGCCCTGGATCAGAACGAACATGATCCCCTGATCTTCGTCCGGCAGAAAGCCCTGTGGCGTCTTGATGAACAGAAACACCATTGCCGCACCAAGGGCTGCGTAGATCAGCAATACGCGCAGCGGGCGGCGCACGATCCAGCCGACGGCGCCGGTATATCCGCGCGTCGTGCCGTCGAAGCCGCGATTGAACAGGCCGAACAGCCCGCCACGCTTGCCATGCGTCGGCTTCAGCATGGAAGCACAAAGGGCAGGTGTCAGCGTCAATGCGACGACCACGGACAGCGCCATTGCCGACACAATCGTGATCGCGAATTGCTGATAGATCACCCCGGTGGAACCGCCAAAGAACGCCATCGGCACGAAGACAGCCGACAAAACAAGGGCGATGCCGATCAGTGCGCCGGTGATCTGGCCCATGGATTTCCGCGTTGCCTCGCGCGGGTTCAGCCCCTCTTCCTCCATGATGCGCTCGACGTTCTCGACCACGACAATGGCGTCATCAACCAGAAGACCGATGGCCAGCACCATGGCCAGCATGGTCAGCGTGTTGATGGTAAAGCCGAACACCGCCATGATCCCGAAGGTCCCCAGCAGAACGATGGGTACGGCCAATGTCGGGATCAGCGTCGCCCGCCAGTTTTGCAGGAAGATATACATCACGACAAAGACCAGAACGATGGCCTCGATCAGCGTCTTGACGACCTCTTCAATCGAGATCTCGACGAAGGGAGAGGTATCGAAGGGGATCACATATTCGACGCCTTCGGGGAAGAATTCGGCAAATTCCTCCATCCTCTCCTTGACGCGTTCCGCCGTATCAAGCGCGTTCGCCCCCGGCGCCAGGCTTAGCGCCATGCCTGACGAGGGACGCCCGTTATAGGTCGCATCGGCGACATAGGATTCCGCGCCGATTTCGATCCGGGCAACATCCTGCAACAGGACCAGCCCGCCGTTTTCCTCTGCCCGCAGCACGATCTGGCGGAATTCCTCTGGCGTGGACAGCAGCGATTGCGCAGTTACGGTCGCGTTCAGCTGCTGGCCCTGCATGGTCGGACGCCCGCCGAACTCACCGGCTGAAATCTGGGTGTTCTGGGCTGAAACCGCGTTGACCACATCCGAAGGTGTCATCTCAAAGGCGGCAAGCTTTGACGGCTCGAGCCAGATGCGCATCGCGTATTGCGCACCGAAAACCTGCACGCTGCCGATCCCTTCCACCCGACTGAGGTCGTCGACGAGGTTGGTGACAAGATAATCTGACAAATCGGCCTGATCGTAACTGTCATTGCCGACAAGCCCGATCACCATCAGAAAGCCTGATGCGGCCTTTTCGACGGCGATGCCCTGCCTTTGCACGGGTTGCGGCAGCAGGGATGTCGCCTGGCTCAGCTTGTTCTGGACCTGAACCTGGGCGATATCTTCATCGGTGCCGGTTTCGAATGTCAGCGTGGTGGTGGACGACCCTGCCGAGGTCGAGCTGGAGGACATGTATCTGAGTCCATCCAGTCCCGTCATCTGCTGTTCGATGATCTGGGTGACGGTATTCGACACCGTTTCGGCCGAGGCGCCGGGATAGGTCGCGCGGATCGTCACCGAAGGCGGTGCGATCTGCGGATATTGCGCGATCGGCAGAGAGACGATCGACAAAACGCCGATCCCCATGATGATGATAGAAATGACCCATGCGAAAACCGGGCGATCAATGAAAAAACGGGCCATGGCTCTGCCTTCGATAATCCGGGCGTTGCGGTTTATTCAGCGGCGGGGGCGGCTTCTTCCGCCTCTGGCTGGCTTTCTTCGGCGGGCGCGGTGTCAGCCGCTGTGGCTTCTTCTGTGGCGGGCGCTGCTTCGGCTGCCTCGCCCTGTGCGGCCCCCGCAGCTGCTTCGCCTTCAGCGGGCTGTTCCTGACGTTCCTCTGGCGTGACGGTCGCACCGGGTCCGATACGCTGGAAGCCTTCGACGATCAGGCGCTCTCCATCGGCCAGCCCCTCGCGGACAACCCATGTGTTTCCGCGATCCTGCACGATATCAAGCTGCCGCTCTTCCACGACATTATCGGCATTCACGACATAGGCCACCGGACGCCCCCGGCGGTCGCGGGTCACACCTTCCTGCGGCGCAAGAATGACGCCTTCCAGCGTGGCCTGCGGGATCTCTGCCTGAACATACATGCCCGGCAGCAGCAGGCTGTCGGGATTTGCGACTTCGATCCGCAGGGTGACGACGCCGGTCGTTTCATCGACATGCGGTTCGGCCCCCATGAGAGAGCCCTGTTGATCGTAATCCGTCCCATCAGCCAGATGCAGCGTGACAGAGGCATCGGCATCTTTCGGCAGGACCGCGCGGGCACCCTGACGTTGCCAGCGAATGATCTCTGCCGCCGATTGCGTCACATCAACCTGAATGGGGTCAATCTGACGGATCACCGCCAGCGGGGTCGCCTGACTGGCGGTCACAAGCGCGCCCTGCGATGCCTGTGTGAGCCCGATTACCCCATCCAGCGGGGCACGGATGGTGGTCCGGTCAAGATCGATATTCGCCGCATCAACCGCAGCCTGCGCGGCCTGCACCGCCGCACGTGCGGCATCGCGTGCGGCAATGGCGCTGTCTTCGGTCTGCTGGCTGGCCACGCTGCGGCTGCGCAGTGCGCCGATCCGCTCTGCCTCTCGGGCGGCTTCATCCGACTGCGCCTGAGCCTGCGCCAGAGCCGCCTCTGCCTGTGCCACCGCAGCCTCATAGCTGCGGGCGTCGATTCTGAACAGCGGATCTCCCTCGGAAACCGTGCTGCCCTCTTCGAAGGTGCGTTCGAGAATAAGGCCGTTGACCTGTGGCCGCAGCTCCGCCTCGGCAGAGGCGATGACACGGCCGGGCAGGGACGAGGTCAGCGTGACATCCTCAGCTTGCAGCGTGACAAAGGTGACCGCTGGCGGCGGTGCCTCACCACCCGGTGCCTGCGCATTCGCAGGTGCCGCGAAGATGGCAAGCCCCATGACGGAAGCCTGCAAGAAAACCCGAATAGTTCTCATCGTTGAATAACCATTTTCGAGGACAAATGAATGACGACCGGCCAGTGAAATCGCACATTTGGCCTGATCACGTGCCCGTGCACCATATGTCAGGCATATGGCGGCTGCAATCGGAAGCGACACGTTCCCGTCGCGTTAGGCTTTGATCTCGCCGGGATTATCCCGCAGCCGTTGCATCATCGCAACTTCATCACCTGTGAGCGTGATGCCGTCCTGCGCCGTTTTTCTGCGTGCGGCGAAGCGCCGTTGAGACGGCAGTCTTGCACCCTGACCGGCGATGGCGTCCAGAAATGCCTCTGCCCGGCGGAACGGATCGCCGGGCCGTCCGGCGGCGAAGCGGCGGGGCGAGAATGCGATGACCAGCTCTCCATGATGGGGCAGAATTGCGGTCGTTCCCAGATAGTCCAATGCCTCGTCGCTTGTCAGATCGCCAATCATCGCGCCGGCCAGCAATTCGATCATGGTCGAGATGGCCGATCCTTTATGCGCACCGAATGGCAGCATCGCGCCTTCAAGGGCGGCTGCCGGATCGGTTGTGGGGTTGCCGTCACGATCGACGGCCCAGCCTTCCGGCAGCGGCTTGCCGGCTTGACGATGCAGCTCAATCTCACCCCGCGCGACGACAGAGGTGGCGAAATCGAACACATAAGGCGGCGCGTCGGGCCGTGGCCAGCCGAAGGCAAACGGGTTGGTGCCCAGAAGGGGCGCATTGCCGCCCGAAGGCGCCACGGAGGAATAGCTGGGGCACATGGCCATTGCTGCGAGGCCGCGCTCGGTCAGCGCTTCGATCTCTGGCCAGAGGGCCGAGAAATGGGTGCAGTTGTTGATGACAAGTGCCGCGATGCCCAGCTTCTCTGCCCGCTCGGCCAGAACCGGGGCGCCAAGGGCGAAGGCCGCGGGTGAAAAGCCGCCATCAGCATCGACACGAACGATCCCCGCGCCGTCATCCGTCAGGGCCGGCACAGCGTCGGGTTTCACCTTTCCTGCGGCCAATGTGCGCAGGCAACCCTCGATCCGATAGACGCCATGCGATTTGCAGTTGTCCCGCTCTCCGGCAAGGATCACACCGGCAGCCGGCCCGGCCTGTTCTTTGGTCAGCCCGGCATTCACGAAGATTTCTTCGATGCTCTGACGAAGCTGTTCTGCGGTGAAGGTTCTGGCATTGCTCATGACGGCCTCATGCGAGTGGTGAGTCAGGTTGCGTCAATTGTATACGTCATGTATGCAAGATCGGCAATAACGATGTCAGGCATCACAAAGGTCAGGAGGTCCCCCTCATGCATTTCACCCCCCACGGCAAACATCTTATCGCTGGCGACTGGGTTGGCGGTGACCGGCAGTTTGCGTCGGAGCCGGCGCATGGTCCTTCGCATCAGTTTTCGGTCGGCACGGTCGATCTGGTGGATCGCGCCTGTGAGGCTGCAGAGGATGCGTTCTGGACCTACGGTTATACGTCGCGCGAGGACCGGGCGAAGTTCCTCGACGCGATCGCCGATGAGATGGAGGCCCGCGCCGATCGGATCACCGAAATCGGCACGCAGGAAACCGGCCTGCCCGAGGCGCGCCTTCAGGGCGAGCGGGGGCGGACGACGGGCCAGCTGCGCCTGTTCGCCGATCACATCCGCAAGGGCGATTATCTGGACCGCCGCCATGACGAGGCACTGCCCGAGCGCCAGCCCCTGCCGCGCCCCGATCTGCGCATGATCCAGCGGCCGATCGGGCCGGTCGCGGTCTTCGGGGCCTCGAACTTTCCGCTGGCCTTTTCGGTGGCCGGCGGGGATACGGCGGCGGCGCTCGCCGCGGGCTGCCCGGTCGTGGTGAAGGGCCATTCCGCCCATCCCGGCACCGGCGAGATCGTGGCCGAAGCGATCCATGCCGCCATTGAGGCGACCGGCATGCCCAAGGGCGTGTTCAGCCTGATTCAGGGCGGCGACCGTCAGGTCGGGCAGGCCCTGGTCCAGCATCCGCTTATCAAGGCGGTGGGCTTCACGGGATCCTTGGGCGGGGGCAGGGCGCTGTTCGATCTGTGCGCGCAGCGGCCAGAGCCGATCCCGTTCTTCGGAGAGCTTGGGTCTGTGAACCCGATGTTCGTCCTGCCCGAGGCCGCGCAGGCCCGCGGGGCCGCAATCGGCAAGGGCTGGGCCGGATCGCTGAGCATGGGCGCGGGCCAGTTCTGCACCAATCCCGGCATCGCCGTGGTAGAGCAGGGGCCGGCGGGCGACGCCTTCGTGCAGGCCGCTGCTGACGCGTTGAACGAGGTCGGCCCGCAGATCATGCTGACCGGCGGTATCGCGAAGGCCTATCGCGACGGCAAGGCGCGTTTCGACGGGCGCAACAGCGTGAAACCCATCGTCACCACCGACAGCACGGGGCGCGAGGCCAGCCCGAACCTTTATGAAACCGACGCGCAGACCTATCTTCAGGATCACGCTTTGGGCGAAGAGGTTTTTGGCCCCTTGGGTCTTGTGATCCGGGTCGGCGGCGTGGATGAAATGGTCGCGCTCGCCAAGGGGTTCGAGGGTCAGCTGACCGCGACGCTCCAGATGGATGAGGCCGACGCCGAGGCCGCGCGTCAATTGCTTCCGGTGCTGGAACGCAAGGCCGGCCGCGTGCTGGCCAACGGCTTCCCCACCGGCGTCGAGGTCGCCGACAGCATGGTCCATGGCGGCCCATACCCGGCCTCCACCAATTTCGGCGCAACTTCCGTCGGCACCCTGTCCATCCGCAGATTCCTGCGCCCGGTCAGCTTCCAGAATATCCCTGAAAGCATCATGCCAAGGGATCTGGGGTAACCCACCCGCCGGGCGTATCATCGGCGCCCGGTTCACGGTCAGACGAGTTGGGTTAATCCGAACCGGCTACCGACAGATCATCGACGCGGGGCTTGCCTTATTTCTTTGGAAAGAAAGGCTTCAGACATGCCATTTGTCCATCTTTCCGCTAGAAAGATTGCTTCTTGATCGGGTCCCCATGTGGAGCCTGAATCATGCCAAACCAATAAGACTAATGATCAGCGGCCTTGGTCAAGTCATGTATTAATTTATGAGTCGAGTTTGTTGGCCGAACATTGAAACTCAAAAAGGACAAGCCCCTTCCCTTACTAAAACAAACCCAGACGGGATAACATCGACCGTACGTTTCGATGGAGTGGATGGAGATGTGTTGATAGACCGCAAGCTTTCGGTCGTGACGACATCAAAAGCTAAAAATCAGGTCGTTAGACAGTCCGAGGTCTTGGAGCAAAATGGTTTGACTGCCCGTTGGGAGGTACCGACCCAAGCACAGGCAAACCGGGCTACGAGAATGTTCGAAGAATTAAATGTAACAAACATAACCGTGAAGGTGGTGCCAGAATGACAACGTCTCTTTCTGAAAGGCTATGTATGTGTCTTACAGACTTGTTGTTCCAACTTGAGTCTGCCGATGACGAACAGGTTAATAGTGATTTTGCGGTCTCTCTGATGGAGGGCGTGGGTGTGGAGCTACAAGAATTGCAGGGCCGAGATTTGATGGAGTTTATTTCGATCATCCGCAAGTTAGCAGACAGTGCTTCAAATGAAGCTAGGAAAAACTACTTAGCAGAATTCCCAGACAATTTTGGACTGCAGGATAACATATCCTGAATCACTCGTCCTTCGGTTCGAAGTACTTTGGCATTTGTATTGCGCAATAGCTGACGTCATTGACCCGCCCCCGAACTTTCATCCAGCTGCGACGGGCGTCCGCTGGTCATTTACGCCTTTGAGGAAGGATATACCGTCCGGGAAGACGCCCAAGACGCGGGTGCGGCGGCGGATCAGTTCGGGCTATCACGGATTGCTTTGCCACGGTTCCCTTGTAGGTCGAAACGGATAGGCAGTTGCTGGCCGCAGGGCATGTCAGATCATAATTTTTCCTATGTCGGTTGCGAATCTTGCTATCCTCGGGCGGGGAGGCAGAATCATGGTGCGGAAGTCGCATGCCGATTTCGTGGTAGAGCAGTCGCAATCCGGCAATGCCGGCTCGGCGCTTGTGACCTCTTGGCGGCGGTCGATGCTGAAATATGGGCTCGACCCGGCGACGACGCGGCTTCCCGGCCGGATTTCGGATGCAGAACTGCAAGAGCGGCGGGCGGCGGCAGATCTTCTGGTTGACCTCGCGAATCCGCAGCTCGACCGGCTTTATTCGCTGGTTGGTCTGTCGGGCTGCAATGTGCTGCTGACCGACTGTGAGGGGATGATACTGGCGCAGCGCGTCCGCGATGGAGAGGCGGCGCAGTTCCGCGAATGGGGCCTCTCGGAAGGCTTTGACTGGTCCGAGGCCGCGCAGGGCACTAACGGCATCGGCACCTGTCTGGCAGAGGGCAGGGCGCTGACGATCAACAGGGACGAACATTTTCACACCCGCAATACCGGCCTGTCCTGCATGGATGCGCCGATCTGGGGGCCGGATGGTCGGCTGGTAGCGGCGCTTGATGTCAGCGCGGTGAAAGGTGCCGCGACAGACAGTCTGGCCCGCCTGATCGAGGCGCAGGTCGCCCAGACTGCCAGTGCGATCGAAGCATCGTTGTTCCGTGCGGCCTTTCCCGGTGCGCGGATCGTGGTGGCTGATGCGGAACGGGGCGGTTCGGCCTCGCTCATCGCGGTGGACAAGGATGATCTGACCATTGGTGCGACTCGCGCCGCGCGCAAGGCGTTCGGCCTGCCGCGCGAGGGTGATATCAAGCCGCACCCGGCCACCGATCTGCTGGTGCGCGACGACGATATGCGCGGTTTTGACAAGGGAGAGCGTGCCGCCATTGCCCGTGCCCTTGCGCGAAGTGATGGCAACGTCACGGCTGCGGCGCGGGCGCTTGGGATCGGGCGGGCGACGCTGTATCGACGCATGGCAAAGCTGGGGCTGGAGCAGAAATAGCGCACGACTGTCTCACTGCTGAGACAGGTGCGGATGCGGTGTCCGCCTGCCAGATTGTGCGAATCTGATCCGAGGCCGATCCTTCCTCCATCCCCGGGGACATGCTGCCGGGAATTGGAGGAGGAAAAAATGCCGAACGATCAGCCACGCGAATTTCAGGGTGTCAGCGCGATGCCTTTTGCCAGCCGCTACGACAATTTCATTGG
This sequence comes from Paracoccus albus, assembly GCF_027913035.1. NCBI lineage: Bacteria > Pseudomonadati > Pseudomonadota > Alphaproteobacteria > Rhodobacterales > Paracoccaceae > Paracoccus > Paracoccus albus. The sequence continues at coordinate 168,010 of NZ_CP115776.1, read as the reverse complement.
CGGGAAATGGGTTGCACCGACGCAGGGCCGCTATTTCAACAATGTGACCCCGATCACCGGGGCGGATGTGGGCGAGATCGCCCGGTCCAGTGCGGAAGATATTGAGCTTGCACTGGATGCCGCCCATGCCGCGAAGGACAAATGGGGCAATGCCTCCTCGACCGAGCGTGCCAATACGCTGCTGAAGGTCGCCGACCGGATGGAAGCGAATCTGGAACTGCTCGCCACCGCCGAGACATGGGACAACGGCAAGCCGATCCGAGAGACGATGGCCGCCGATGTGCCGCTGGCAATCGATCATTTCCGGTATTTTGCTGGGGTTCTGCGGGCGCAGGAAGGCTCTATTTCCGAAATCGACCATGACACGGTCGCCTATCACTTCCACGAACCGCTTGGCGTTGTGGGCCAGATCATCCCGTGGAACTTCCCGCTGCTGATGGCGGCGTGGAAGCTGGCACCTGCGCTTGCTGCTGGTAACTGTGTGGTGATGAAGCCCGCCGAACAGACGCCGGCCAGCATCATGGTCTTCATGGATCTGGTGGCCGATATCCTGCCGCCGGGCGTGCTGAACATCGTCAACGGTTTCGGGCTGGAGGCCGGCAAGCCGCTTGCCAGCAACCCCCGCATCGCCAAGATCGCCTTCACCGGCGAGACGACGACAGGTCGTCTTATCATGCAATATGCAGCCGAAAACCTGATCCCGGTGACGCTGGAACTGGGCGGCAAATCACCCAACATCTTCTTCGATGACGTCGCGCGTGAGGATGACGATTTCTTCGACAAGGCGCTTGAAGGCTTCACCATGTTCGCGCTCAATCAGGGTGAGGTCTGCACCTGCCCGTCGCGTGCTCTGGTGCATGAATCCATCTTCGATGAATTCATGGAGAAGGCGATCAAACGGGTCGAGGCGATCAAGCAGGGCGACCCGCGCGAAAGCGACACGATGATCGGCGCGCAGGCCTCCAGCGAGCAGAAAGAGAAGATCCTGTCCTATATGGATATCGGCCGCAAAGAAGGCGCCGAGGTCCTGACCGGGGGCGAGGCCGCCGATCTGGGGGGCGATCTTAAGGACGGCTATTACATCAAGCCGACCGTCTTCAAGGGCAACAACAAGATGCGCGTCTTCCAGGAGGAGATATTCGGTCCAGTCGTGTCCGTGACCACCTTCAAGGACAAGGAAGAGGCGTTGGAGATCGCGAATGACACGCTCTACGGTCTTGGTGCCGGATTATGGAGCCGCGATGCCAATACCTGCTACCGCATGGGCCGCGCGATCAAGGCGGGCCGCGTGTGGACCAACTGCTATCACGCCTATCCGGCGCACGCGGCCTTTGGCGGCTACAAGCAGTCGGGTATCGGTCGCGAAAACCACAAGATGATGCTCGACCACTATCAGCAGACCAAGAATATGCTGGTCAGCTATGCCCCGCAGAAGCTGGGCTTCTTCTGATCCACTGAACATCGCAGGCGGGGGCTGTCATGGCCCCCACCCATTCAACCGCCCCCGGCGGGCGGGAAAGTCATGCTTAAAACCGGAGGAAATTATGGCCCAGAAAATGAAAGCCGCAGTTGTTCGCGAGTTCGGAAAGCCTTTGGAGATCGAGGATGCCCCCGTGCCGGAACCCGGCCCCGGCGAGATTCAGGTCAGGATTGAGGCTTGCGGGGTCTGCCATACCGACCTGCACGCCGCCCATGGCGACTGGCCCGTGAAACCCAACCCGCCCTTCATTCCGGGCCATGAGGGCGTGGGCTATGTCTCGGGCGTCGGTCAGGGCGTCAAGAACGTCAAGGAGGGCGACCGCGTCGGCGTGCCGTGGCTCTATACCGCCTGCGGACATTGCCCGCATTGTCTGGGCGGCTGGGAAACCCTGTGCGAAAGCCAGCAGAATACCGGCTATTCGGTGAATGGCGGTTTTGCGGATTACGCGATTGCCGACCCGAATTTCGTTGGCCACCTTCCCGAGAATGTCGGTTTTGTCGAGATCGCGCCGATCCTTTGCGCGGGCGTCACGGTCTATAAGGGGCTGAAGATGACCGATACGAAACCCGGCGATTGGGTGGCTATTTCGGGGATCGGCGGGCTCGGTCACATGGCGGTGCAATATGCAAAGGCCATGGGTCTGCGCGTGGCGGCGGTCGATATTGACCCGTCAAAGCTGAAACTGGCCACGGAACTGGGGGCCGAGTTGACCGTCAACGCAATGGAAAACGACCCCGGCGACTATCTGAAGAAAGAGGTTGGCGGGATGCATGGCGTCCTGGTCACCGCCGTTTCTCGCCCGGCATTTGCGCAGGCGCTCGGCATGGCGCGGCGGGGCGGGACGATTGCGCTGAACGGCTTGCCGCCGGGTGACTTCCCGCTGCCAATCTTCGACACGGTCCTGAACGGGCTGACCATTCGCGGCTCTATCGTCGGCACCCGGCTGGATCTTCAGGAATCGCTGGATTTCGCGGGTTCGGGTCAGGTTCACGCCCACACTGCGGCAGAGCCTCTGGACAATATCAACGACATATTTGGCAGGATGGAAAAGGGCAAGATCGACGGACGTATCGTGCTGGATATGTCGGCATGACGAACCTGTCTGCGGCGGCGCAACCCGCCGCAGACGTCTCATTGGCAACTTATTTGCTGCCTTCCACGTTCAGTCTCATATCCGGTCCGGGACGGAGCGCGAACATGCCGAAGGACACAAGACCTGCAATTGTTGACCCCGAAGACGCAGCCGAAAGTGTGGGGTTGATCTATGTCAGCGATGATTCACCTGGCATCAGCCGTGCCCGATCCGGCAAGGGTTTCAGCTATCGCGGCAGCAATGGTCAGACGATCACCGACAAAAGGCGGCGCGCGCGTCTCAATGCGCTCGCCATTCCGCCAGCTTGGCAGGATGTGTGGATCTGTCCCGATCCGCGCGGGCATTTGCAGGCTACTGGCCGTGACGCGAGGGGGAGAAAGCAATATCGCTATCACCCCGATTTCCGAGAGGTCCGTGATGGCGCGAAATATGACCACATGCTGCAATTCGCCACAGCGCTGCCGAAGATCCGTCAACAGGTTCACAAGGATCTGGGGCGTCGCGGCCTGCCAGCGGAAAAGGTGCTGGCAACTGTTGTCTGGCTTCTGGAAAACACCATGATACGCGTGGGTAATACCGACTATGCACGAAGCAACAAATCTCATGGTTTGACCACGTTGCGCGACCGGCATGTCGATATAGACGGCAGCAAGATCAGATTCAAATTCAAGGGCAAAGGCGGGAAGGATTGGGATCTGGGAATCACTGACCGCCGCGTGGCAAAGATCGTGCAATCGGTGCAGGATCTCCCGGGTCAGCACCTTTTTCAATACGAGGACGAAGACGGCGACCGGCAACAGGTATCTTCAACCGAGGTGAACGACTATCTGCGAGATATTTCGGGCAGCGAAGTGACCGCCAAGGACTTTCGCACCTGGACCGGAACCGTTCTGGCTGCGATTGCTCTGGCTGAATATGAAAAGGCGGATAGTGAATCCGCCGCCAAGGCCAATGTCCGCGATGCGATTGAATCGGTGGCCGCCCATCTGGGCAATACGCCCGCAATCTGTCGCAAGTGCTACGTTCATCCGCAGATTATCGATGCCTATATGGCGGATGAGCTGAAACTTGAATTGCGTGATAAGATCGAAAAGAAGCTGAAGAAGCCCGGACTTCGGCACGAGGAAAAACAGGTTCTGAAATTCCTTGAGGAAAGGTTGAAAACATGAGCACCGTGACCGCCACCGATTCCGCTCTTGAACTGATCGCGGAGATCACCGCCGATCATGGCCCCGTCCTTTTCCACCAGTCAGGCGGCTGCTGTGACGGCTCGTCACCGATGTGCTATCCGCAGGACGACTTCAAGGTCAGTGAGCGTGACGTGAAGCTGGGAGAGATCGGCGGCGCGCCGTTCTATATCTCGGCCTCGCAGTATGAGACATGGAAGCACACCGACCTTATCATCGACGTCGTGCCTGGTAGGGGCGGTATGTTCAGCTTGGACAACGGTCGCGAGAAACGCTTCCTGACCCGCTCTGACATCTGTGCTGTGCCCGGTCAGCCGATTGTGTGATTATAACGGGTCTGGCTGCTTGCTGGTATCTCTCGAAGAATCTTGGCTTCCTTACGGCATGACGCGCTTGACTTACGAACCTTGTTTCACACCCTGGAGTGGACAAACCCAATCGCCTTCGCGCGGGTCGAGGTTACACTTATTCATGAGTCATTAAATTGCCGGGTATTCCGATGACACGCCCAGACGGTGGTGAGGTGGATCAACCTTCACGAAGCCGTCGTAAATTCTGTCTATCGAGCACGCATGACCGAGATCACATTTAAGAACGTCTCGCGGCGCTTCGGGAATACGACCGCCGTTGACGATATTTCAACCAAGCTGGACTCCGGGCGGTTTGTCGCCCTGCTGGGACCTTCCGGCTGCGGCAAGACAACGCTTTTGCGCCTGATCGCGGGGCTGGAACGTCCCGATGACGGCACCATAGCCCTTGCAGGCCAGACGGTCGCTTCGCCTTCGCGCTTTGTTGAACCTGAAGGGCGCGAACTGGGCATGGTGTTCCAGTCCTACGCGCTCTGGCCGCATATGACCGTCGCGGGGAATATAGGTTTTGGCCTCAACCGTCTGTCTCGTGCCGATCGTGAACAGCGCGTGACAGAGGCCTTGCGGATGGTCGGCATGGCCGGGTTCGCCGGGCGCAAACCGCATGAGCTGTCGGGTGGACAAAGGCAGCGGGTGGCCCTTGCCCGCAGTCTGGCGGCAAGGCCGCGCATCCTTCTTCTGGACGAACCTCTGGCAAATCTCGATGCGCATCTGCGTCAGTCGATGCTGGCCGAGTTCCGCCGCATTCACGCAGCCACCGGATGCACGATGGTCTTTGTGACGCATGACCAGAATGAGGCGATGGCAGTCGCCGATCTGGTGGGCGTCATGGATCAGGGGCGGCTGGAACAGCTTGCGCCACCGCAACAGCTGTTCGATCAGCCGGCGACGCCGATGGTCGCCCGCTTTGTCGGTCATGGCCGCACATTGCCGGTGACGGTGAGAGATCGCGGCGCAGATGGTCTTTGCCGTATCCAGATCGGTCGCCATGAGGTCGCAATCCCCGGCATCGTCCAGAATGGCGCAGCCTGGCTTTGCCTGCATTCGCGCGACCTGATTCCTTCGCGGGACGGAATCGAGGCGACCGTTTCCTCGTCGCGGTTCGAAGATGGCTATCACATGACGGATATCCTGTTCGATGACCTGCCCGAGGCAGAGCCGCTGACCCTGCGACTTGACCGACCCGCAAAGCAGGGCGAGCCGTTAAAGGTCGCGCTGCGCGGTGGCTGGGTTCTGCCGCGTGACGGCTCACCAGGCGTGGCCTTGGGGGCGGCTTCACCGCAAAGGACCCGCGTTCCGGCATGATGCGGGTTCAGGCGCTTGGCGGGTTCGATGCAAAAGGTCCGGCCTGTTTCATGGTGGATACAGGCCGGGCGCGGCTTTTGCTGGACATGGGAAAAGGCCCCGATGCAGGACGCAGGCCCGATCTGTCCGGCATCGGCAGGGTGGATGCGGTGCTTATCTCTCACGGTCATGCGGATCATGTCGGCTCTCTGGACCTGCTTGACCGCATCGGATCGCCACCGGTTTATGCGACTGCACCGACCCGTGCCCTTGCCGAAACTCCGGCGCTTCGTGATGCGCAAGACCTGCCCATACGCGGCGATATCGCAGGCGTTTCGGTGGAAACCGGGCTTGCCGGACACGCGCCGGGTGCAGTCTGGATGCGGGTCGGTGGGCCGGGCGGGCTGGTATATAGCGGTGATTATGCCGAGGGGACCGGGCTGTTTCCATCCGCTGCGCTTCCTCGCGCACACACGGCAATCCTCGACTGTTCTTATGGAGTCGAGCCAGATCATCTGACGACGCAAATCGCCGCGCTGATGCAATTGGCGGTCGACGGGCCGTGCCTTCTACCGGCGCCGCCTGCCGGTCGCGGGTTGGAAATCGCCTTGGCCCTTTTGGACAGCGGGCGGCGGGTCAGCATTTGCGATCAGATACGGCAGGTGGGAAAAGTGATGCTGTCCCACGGTGATTGGCTGGGATCAACGGGTGTTAGCGACCTCGACCGGCTTCTTAACAATGCCGGGCGGTTAGAACCTGACAGCCCGATGCAGGGGATCATGGTCGCCGCCGGCGCGAATTGCGGCAGCGGGCTGTCGGAAAAACTGGGGCCCCGCGCACTTTCTGCAGGCGTTCCGATCATCTTCACCGGGCATCTGTCGCAGGGCTCGCCAGCGTATGATTGGGTGCGAGAGGGGCGCGCAACACAGGTGCGTTGGAATGTTCACCCGGATCGGGCAACGCTGGAAACGCTGCTGTCCCAGACAGCAGCCAAGATCGTGATTCCGGCCTTCGCTACCGCTGCCCACAGACAAAGTCTGAGCGCTGCCTTCCCCGCCGTTAGCTGGGCCGCACAGGGCGATATCTCATGGTGACGCTGCGGTCGGGTGCTTTCCTGTTTTTGCGACATGGCCAGACTGCGGCTAACGCGCAGGATATCATTTGCGGCAGCACCGACCTGCCGCTGAACGAATCGGGCATTGCGCAGGCTAGACAGGCGGCCGCCTTTCTGAAGCATACGGGAGTACAACAGATCGTCGTCTCGCCCCTGAAGCGGGCGCAGCAGACTGCACAGCCGGTGGCCAAGGCGCTTGGCCTGCGCATCCAGATCAGCGAAGGCCTTGCCGAACGGAACTGGGGCGTGTGGGAGGGTCAGCCCCGCAGCATTCTGCGCCGCGAGGAAACGCCACCGAAAGGCGAGGCGCTTCAGGCATTTAACGAGCGCACCGAAGCGGCTTTTTCCGCAATTGACCTTGACCTGCCGACTTTGATCGTCGCCCATTCCGGGACGGATCGTGCCATCCACCGGCTTCTTGCAGATGGCCCACATATCCGTATGGCGAATGCTGCAATACGGCTGTGGGAACCAGCCATGCAGGGCACGCAATGGAACTGTCACGAATGTTTCAAACCAGAGCGATAGGTACGCGATGAAATGACAAGAGGATTCCGACTATGCGTTTTGCAACTCCACTGATCGTTACTGCAGCGGCGATGGCTGGCCCGGCATTTGCCGAACCGAGCGGCGCGATCACCGTCTATACCTCGCAGCCGCAGGAACAGATGGCCACCGTTGTCGAAGCCTTCAATCAGGACTACCCGGATGTAGAGGTAGAGGTCTTTCGCACCGGCACCACCGAATTGATGTCGAAGCTTCAGGCCGAATTCGCCGCAGGCTCTACCCCCGCCGACGTGCTGCTGATCGCGGATGCGGTTGCCATGACGCAGCTGAAGAACGATGACCGGCTGCTGGCCTATGCCGATGCGCCGGTCGAAGGTATCCCCGCCGATGTCATCGACCCGGATATGACCTTTTTCGGCACCAAGCTGATCACCACCGGCATCGTCTATAACACCGATATGGTGGACACCGCGCCGACATCCTGGGACGATCTTCGGACACCAGAGGTTGCAGCTTCACTGATCATGCCCAGCCCGCTTTATTCCGGTGCTGCCGTGATCCATGTCGGCACCGTGGTCCAGCAGCCGGAATTCGGTTGGGAGTTTTATGAAGAGTTGGCCGATAATGGCGCGGTCGCCGGTCAGGGCAACGGCACCGTGATCGAGGCGGTTGCACGGGGCGAAAAAGCCTATGGCATCATTATCGAATATATGGCCATGAACGCGAAAGCCGACGGCTCTCCGGTCGATTTCGTGTGGCCGGAACAGGGCGTCAGCGCGATCACCCAGCCTGTCGCCATCGTCAACGGCACGGATAATGAAGAAGCCGCGAAGGCATTCGTTGACTGGCAGCTTTCGCAGACCGCGCAGGAACAATCGGTCGAGCAGGGATATTTCCCGATCATCGAAGGCGTCGCCGCACCCGAGGGCTATCCCGCGCTTGACAGCCTGACCATCCTGCCGCTCGACGCCGATCAGCTGATGGCAGACGATCAGGCGAATAAAGAGCAGTTCGCTGATCTCTTTGGCGGCTGATACGGGCAGACCCACCCTGACGAAGGGCGGCGTTCATCTGATCGTCGCCCTTCTGGCTGTCTATGTGCTGGTGACCGGCGCATGGCCGCTGATCCGGCTGTTTGCCCTGTCTTTCGCACCGGGAGAGGACGGGCAGGCACTGGGGCTTATGCGCGACACGCTTTCCGGGCGGTCCTTTCAACGCGCATTCTGGAACACGATCTTCGCCTCTGCCGGGTCGGTGGCGGTTTCTACCCTGCTTGGGACAGGTTTTGCACTGGCGACCGGCCTTCTTCGCCTGCCGGGCCGGGCGCTGATCAGCTTTCTGGCGCTGTCGCCGCTGCTGATCCCTTCGCAGATCATGGCGCTTGCCTGGATCGAGCTGATGGGCAGCGGATCGCCGGTGCTGTCGGCCCTTGGGCTGGCACCCGAACCGGGCAGGTCCAATCCGCTGTATTCCGGCTGGGGCATCGCCTGGCTGATGGGGCTGGAACATATGCCGCTTGTCTTTATCGCGGTCCGTGCGAGCCTGTCATCCGTGCCCGCCGATCTGATCGAGGCCGGGCGGATCTCTGGTTCCAGCCCATTGCGCATCACTGGACGGATCATCCTTCCGCTCGCACTGCCCGCGGCCATTGCCGGCGCGGTGCTGGCCTTTGCCGCCGCAATCGGCAATTTTGGCGTGCCCGCCCTTCTGGGCATTCCCGGTCGCTTTCCCGTGCTGACAACGGTGATCTATCAGCGGCTGAACGGGTTCGGCCCCGAGGTCATCGGAAGGGTTGCGGCAATGGCACTGGTTCTGGTCATGCTGGCCGCTGCGGCATTGCTGCTGCGGCATCTGCTGCAGCGAACGCTGACGGTACCGCTACCCGCAGGCAAGGGTTTCCGTGGGTTCGAGGTTGGCCGCGCCAAATGGCCCGTCCTCGCATTCCTCTGGCTTGCCCTGATCTGGCTGTCGATCCTTCCGATCCTTGCCCTTCTGTCCACGGCGCTCGTCCCCGCGCTTGGTGTGAAGCTTGGTCTGGATACGGCCAGCATGACGAATTTTTCCGAAGCGCTTGCCAATCCCGCCGTTCGCCGTGCTTTTGTGAATTCCTTTACGCTGGCGGGCCTTGCTGCTGTGATCTCGGCCATGGTCAGCATCCTGATGGGCTGGCTTGCGATCACCGCCCGCAACCGCCCCGCAAAGCTGCTCAGCTGGCTTGCCGATGCCGCTTTTGTCGTTCCCGGCACGGTGCTGGCGCTTGCGATGATCCTTGTCTATCTGCGCCCACTTCCGCTGATCGGCGTCTCGATCTATGGGACCGCGGCCATTCTGCTGGTCGCCTATCTGGGCCGCTTTCTGCCAATGGCACTACGCCCTGTCGAGGCGACAATCGCAGCCTCCGACCCCTCGCTGGATGAGGCGGCGCGGATTTCCGGTGTCAGCATATGGCGGCGGATCGTCTTTGTGGCCGCCCCTGCCGTGATGCCATCGGCAGTCGCGGGGGGCATGCTGATCTTCATGACCGCGATCAATGAGCTGACGCTGTCCGCGCTGCTCTGGTCGGCGGGGCAGGAAACGATCGGCGTTCAGATATTTTCAATGCAGTATGAAGGCAACTCTACCGGTGCTGCCGCGCTGTCGGTCATGTCGCTTTTGATGGTTGGGTTTCTGGTGGTTCTTACCGACAGGATGGGTAAGAACCTGCCGGATGGTACGCTGCCCTGGCGTTCAGGCCAGGCATGATCATGGACATCAAACACGCTGTCAGGGACACGCAGAAGCGTCGTAAAAAACTTGCCTGGTGAGCTTCCGCCATCGTCTGAACCCGATCAGAGTTCCTCGGCGATTATATGGCCAAGATCTTCCAGAATCACCTGTAACGTCGTGACCACATCCTGCAACGTTTCATCTGAAGCGATGTCGTTATAGTGCAGATAGACGCCACGGCACCGGAACCAGAAAGACAGATTCACCGCCGCAAGCACATCCATCCGCGCGCAAACGGCTGAAGCCGCCATTTCATCAAGCCGCGTTTCTGGCATCGTTTCGCAGTGGCGATCTTTCCAGTCGATCAGCGCCTCTTGCAATTCGATCCATATACGCATCGTTTTGATCCGGGAGCTGTAGCCCCCCTCTGCGACGAACCAGACGGGCGGCGCGTCGTCATCCGAATCCGGCGCGGCGTCCGCGCTGCCACAAATTGGACAGCATTGCACCGCAGGGGCTTTGGATGAGACCGGCTGGCCGGAAGGTACGGCGTCAGTGCCAGCTGCATTGACCAGCCCTTCGGCGATTAGCCTGTCCCTGAATAACTCAAACAGGACATTCAGGTCATCTTCGTTCAAAGAAGCAAGACCTGCGGAACCGGACTTTGACTTAATTGGCATGCTTATCGCTCCAGTTTGAGACGGATAATCGTTAAATGCTGTGCGCCCATTCTCAATGGATCGCGTCACAGCAGCGTTAATCCGACCAGTACATTCCGTTAATAAAGCGTCAAAAGCGCCCTTATACGCGCCTTTCGCAGGTTGACGGGCTTGACCGAAGCAAGTCGTATTGGCTGAATGGTTGCGGGCGGATCACGGGAGATGGCAATGCCGGAATTTTTTTTCTGGGACGGCTACCTGCACTGGGCGCGCGAGTTGGAAAAAACCCTGCTGCGACCCGGAGATGCCGAAGGTTTAATGATGGAGCCGGTATTTGGCCGCATCCGTGATCCGCTCACTCAGGAAGAAGCTTTCGATTTTCTGCAACGAGAGAACTTGATTACCCCAAAAGGTGAGCCGCGCGCCCTTCATCGCAAGCAAGAGGGGGGCATTGCATATCGGCTACAAAAGCTGCGCGGGTTGGAGTTTCTTGACGGCGATACACACAAATTCGACCCCGAAGAGGTCATGACTGCCCTTATCCACTATGCCGTGGCCATGTCTTCAGGCGGTCCGGTCGAGCCTGTGCTTGAATTTTTCTTCTATCGTCCAGTGGCCGAGACATGGGCAGAGCATGAGCAGACACTGGCCTTTGCCGATGTCATTGATATTGGCGCGCCGGCACTTGTCACGACAATCGACGACCCACCACCCGAAGGACAGAATATTCGCCTTGCCTCCGATCAGGCTATAGGTGCGCTGATCGACAACGATATCGGTTTTCTTAACCGCCGTTTTCGTGAAACCGCCGATCAGACACGGTTCAGCGCGATATGGCTGCAATCGCGCGAAAGACTGCATGAAAACACTTTCGGTCCGGGCGTGCACATCCATGTCGGCCGCGTGTTGACTGGCCGCGACATCGACGACCTGATTACAGATACGCGCAAAAGCGAACGCAGCATCTATCACGAGATCAACACCGACTTGCACACCGTGGCTGCTTTCAGGGAACCGCCGCCGATTGACGGGCATGGCAGCTCGGTCGCCGATCTGGCTTTTGGGGGGGATCGCTCCGGCGATCCACTGCTTGCGGTGCAGTTGCCCCCCGAAGCGGCGATGGATACCTCTGGCACGACAAGCGAAAGCTATATCGTGCAAGGATTCCGCTGGCTTTGCGCCCGCGCCCGCAGGCTGTCTCTTCGCAGCCCGCTGGTGGTGAATATCAGCTATGGAACGCTTGCCGGCCCGAAGGATGGCAGCAAGTTTCTGGAAGAGCAAATTCGCCGCGAGATCCTTCTGGCAGAGCAATATGGTCAGACGGTCCATGTCGTCTATGCCTTTGGCAACAGCCGAAATCGGCGGCAGGTGGCGAGGCTTTGCGTTCCGCCCGGCGATACGGTGGCTGCCCCGCATTGGATCGCGCCACCTGACAACCCATTCCCGACTTTCATGGAAATTCGCGCGGTGAAGACGCAGGACGGGCTCAGCCGGCTGGCCGCGCCACCCGATGGCCTGCGCATTACCCTCAATGCCCCCAACGCTGCTGCGGGGCTTGACGGAACGGCACCCCCCAATGAGGCTCTGCCACCACTGACCGGCGGCGATGATACGACACCATGCAGGCTTTATCATGTTCCTGTTCGCACGCCACCTGATCGCCCCGTGCAGCCCGGCTATCTGATGTTGGCAATCGCGCCCACGGGGCATCTTCCATATGCAACGCCGCACGATCCGCGCGCGCCGCTGGCCTCTGCGCCTTCCGGGGCATGGAAACTGCAGTTCCAAAACCCCAGCGATCAGCCGCTGGATCTGGTTTTGCAGATCCAGCGTGGCGACAGCGCACCGGGCTTTGTTACCGGCGGTCGACAGTCCTACTTCGACGGCACCATTGTTGCGCATATCCAGGATGATGTATTGATCCGCGATGTCACAGCCCCGCTGACCAATCATGGCACAAACAGCAGCTATACCACGGCACAACTGGGTAGTGATCCGGCTTCGCGGCGCATTCATACCGCAGGCGCGGACCTGCGCTTTTACGGTGCTGAGATCAGGGCTGACTACTCTGGCGAAGGTGCGGAATGGGCGGCAATCGACGACCCGTCAGCAACCGCGCAGGTCGATACCATCGCGCTCGCTGGTCTTGACGCCTCAGGAACCTATAGCGGCAGCCGCACTCGCCTGTCGGGGACCAGTGCAGCCGCGGCAATCCTATCGCGACGGCTTACTGAATCGCTGTGATCAGGAGGCAGGTGCAACCGTGATCATCTCGCGCCGCGCTCTGCGCCAGATCTGACGCAGCAGGGGATCGGTACGATCTGGATCGACATTCAGCTTACCAGTCTTTTCAATTGCGCCGGGATTGGTTGCATCCCCTATTGTAACCGTTTCAAACTCGAAAAATGTATCGGCCAGATCCGGCGGCGTGATACGATAGGAGCCCGTCTTTTTGCCACCTGCGAGCGCATTGACAAGATATTCACCAATCGCCAGCCCAAGCCCCGCGCCAGCGAAGTTATCAATAGGATAATGCACGCCCGCGACAGTGCGATTCTCCGCGATCCGCGCCGCAAGCCGCATCAACGGTGCACCCGGATCGCTGAACGCGGTGCTCACATCGAACGACTTCGATGGCCCGCTTTGCATGATCCCGATTGGCTGCGCACCGCTGAGCGCATAGAGCACAGTCGCAATCATATAAGCCTCGACCGCATGGCCGCTAGGATAGCTGGCATGGGTCGGAGTCTGGATCATCGGCTGCACAAAGGCCGAAACGGCGATGGGCCGTGGCGCATTGGCAAAAAGCTTCATGGGCGTTTCCAATGTGGTCCCCAAACGCAAAAGCGCGTAGAGCAGCATCACAGTATATGGCGTCGAATCAGCATCCAGATAATTGATCATTCCGAAAAACGATATGATATCGGTCTGCTGAACGACGATTTCCTCTAATCGCTCTTCTCGCAGCAATGATGCCGTCTTGATCATTGCTACCTGCTTTTCAAGTGTGGCGCGATCCATGTTGAATAGCGGCAAACGAAACAAAGGGTCCGGCTTGCGCATTCGCCTTGGACCCGTGCGCTTTCGGCGCGTAAAAAGAGAAATATCCTCGCCCGGTTCAAGCGAAAGCGTTTTAAACAGCGATAGCAGGCGATAGTCGACAAGATGTTCGCGATAAAGCGGCTCCAGATGGACGAAGTTCCTGAAATCGGATGAATCTTCCGGTCCCACTTCGTTGCCGGCCGCCGAAGCTGGGCGTAGACCCGCAGTGTCCCAAACCGGCGTAATGCCTTGATGCGAGCTTAGAAGCGCATAACTCAGAACGGTATCGGAAGGACCACCGGCGTGAAACACACCGTCATCTCCATCCTTGCCATTTTTTCCGTTTTTTCCGTTCTTGCCATTTTTCCCGTTTTTTCCGTTGCTGGGACCCAACATGCCTAATCCGGCCATCACAATCTCCGATGCAATTAGTTGATGGATTTTTGCAACACAGATAAGATGGGTCAATTATCAATCCGGAAGGTCCGGCTTTTTGACGCTGGTTTAACGCTCGGACGCTTCCTACGTTCGCGGGATTTGTCGATTCATGCCAAATTCTAATGGCCGCCTTAAAATCCGATTGCGGGGATCATTTCTCGTGACCGATTCGAATGGTGCGGACATTACGCCGCTTGGCCGAAAGTCAATCGGTCTTCTGGCACTGCTGGCAGAAACCCCGTCGATGCGGCGCGGGCGCCGCTGGCTAGAGGACAAATTGTGGAGCGATCGCGCCCCGCGGCAGGCGCAGGGCAGTCTGCGATCCGCCCTGCTGGAAATCCGGCGCTGCTTTGGCCCCGCTGCCCATGTTCTGGGCAGCGACCGCAAACATGTCTGGCTTGATGCCTCGGCCGTGCAAACCGACCTTGCCGACCACTCGGCAGAGGGAGAGTTTCTGGAAGGGCTGGATATCCTTGACCCGGAATTCAACGACTGGCTTATCCATAAGCGCGTCAGCTATGCCGACCGCGTCAAGACAGACAGCGATCCAGGCCACGTGGTGCTTATCCAATGCGGAATGCCATGGAGAACGGCGCAGGGCGTCAACCCGCTGGCGCAGATGGTGGACGATCAGATCGGCAAGACGGTCAGCGGCTTCATCGCCTGTGCCAGGCGGACGCTCCGTCAGGAAAACCCGGACCTTATCATCCGCACCTCGGTCGATCAGGGGGACAAAAGCGCGATGATCCTCGCGCAGGTTATCGACCCAGCCACTGACGATCTGGTCCATAGCGACCATTGTTTCGTCAGCGACCTTCACGGATTTTTGGCGGATGAGCAAGCGCTTGGTCGTTTCTGCTGGGGTGTGGCCGATGCGGCACTGGAGCGCCTGCCGCAACATTCCCGGCCAGATTCGACCATCGCTCAGCGCAGCCGTTATGTCCAATCAGCGCTGCGCGATACGCTCAGCTTCGATGCCACTGCCATGAGCCGCGCTTTCGACGGGCTTGGATCGGCATATAGTCAGCTGCAATCCGGGCTTTTCCTGGCTTTTGGCGCATGGGTGCTGATGTCTATGGCACTGGAGGAGGTGCAACCTGACACGAACGATCTGCGCGCTGAAATGACCGACCTGCTGAACCGGGCCGAAGGCCTGTCCCCCGATGAGCCGATGGTGCTTGCCCTGTCGGCCAGCGTGCGGGGCGGGCTTCTGGGTGATATCGGCGGGGCGGCGCAAAGGGCGGTCCGGGTTCTGCGGGAGGATCCGCATAATCTTTTTGCTCTTCTGGCCATGTCAAAGGCCCGTGCCACGCAGGGCGACGCGAAGACAGCGTGGGAAATGTCACGCCACGCCAGCCAGATCTCCGCCTATTCAAAATTTGAGGCGATGTGCAGCCTGCAACATGCCATTCTTTGCCTTTCCATGCGTCGCCCTCAAGAAGCTATGGAAGCAGCCGAACGGGCGGCACAGGGCAACGTCAATTACCGTGCCCCATTGCGCCAGTTGCTGGCGCTGCAGGCTTGCAACGGCGATATAAAGGCCGCAATGGCCTCTGCCGGAAAGCTGGCATTGATTGAGCCCGACTTCACGATCGAGCGGTTTCTTTTCGACCGCCGCTACCCCGCGGACACACTGCGCGATATCGGTTATCTTGACGCAGCTAGAAACGGCCTGCTGGATCTGGATCGAGACTGAGCGTCAATTGCCTGCCTAGCGATGGCAGTTGAACAGCATCCGCCGTATTTTCTCGCCGTCCTTCACATCAGGATGCCGGAAAACGCCATGAGGTTGCAGGAATCGATGCGGCCCTGAACGCGTCAGGCTTGGGATCGATGGCTGCGGGCCTTAAACAAATCGTCCGGCCGCATTTGCCGGTGTCGAAGGCGACGATCATTGCCTCCTCTATCTCCGGTAACAACTGACGAGCAGGGCTTCTTGTGCCAAGTCCTCAGATCATCGACTGTCTGCCGCTTTCGCTACCTCGTGACCGTCTTTGGAGAGATACCCGAATTCCAGCTCCGCTCCTGCCGGCAGGGTTTCAATTGCTGTATTGCCACACTGACGCAGCGCGAGGTCGCGGCCATAACGTGACGAACCTGTACCATCGACCACTCGTCCTGCAGGAACGTACGGCCAAAGCTTGGCATCAGACAGCCAGGTTAAATTCAGCGTTTTAAACGGGACGATCCGCGGCTTACAGACGAGAACCTCCTTGCAGCCAGGTGAGCACGCGCACCAAAGCACAACCTAAGGACGAATTTCTCCTTCACAAATTTTACCTAAGGATATACAACCATAGAGAGAGTTACTGATCAGTCAGGAACATCGAATGGTACGGCGATACTCTTCAAACGAATTGGCTCTTAATAAGAGCGATCAGGCCTCTCAGGTGGCCCGGAAGTATAATGAGTCCGCTCCAAACAGCGAGGCTGGAGATGCGATGGTCGAGCGGATGACCGATATCGCCGTATTGGGGGATGAGGTTGCCAGGCTGGAGGCAATCGTCTCAGATTTAAATAATAAAATTAGATATCTGGAATCGGAACTTCGAAGGAATGACGATGCAGCGTTGAATGCCAGCGATGCGGAGCTGACAATCGGGGAGCTTTCGCGGCAGCTTGATATTCGAGACCGTACGATTGCAGATCTACAAGCCGATCGCGACCGGCTGCTCCGTTTGATAGACGACGTGTTCAACACCATCTCCTGGAAGATAACCGGGCCGCTCAGAAGGCTGAAGTCGACACTTCGCAAGTCGCCACCGGCTTCATAATGCGCCAATGAAACAACTAGAGATTGAATTTCTGGCAAATGGCTTGTGTCGTGCGCAGCGGCAACTGGCCGATTGTCTTCCGGCTCAGACGCGGCGCGCACTGCTATCGCGCGCGCAAGACATACGGCCCTCGCTTGAGCGCTTGCGCGAGGCGGTCGAGCTGGAAGCGAGCCTTGGGAACATTTCGGAGGCCGAGCGGATATACCGGCAGATACCCCGCTTTCGCTGGACCGGTTTGGGGATATGCACTGCATGGCATGACAAGATCAGAAAAATGCTGAGCAAAGCCGGTGCAGAGTTGCCGGAACTGTCAGGCCCATCCGCACGCCTTGTCATCGCCTTCGCTTTTCCCCCCTTTGCGAATGCATCGGGAAATGTCATGGCGCGGCGCGTTGAGAAAAGCGGCGACAGCGTCGATGTGATTTCCAACGATATGAGCGGCGTGGCACCGCTGGACGGTGGGCTCTATGGGGCGATTTCGGCGCGGATCGGACAACATATTGTCCTTGAGGCGGAAAACTATCCGGCCAGAGCGGCCGCATTCACTGATTTCGCCGACGCCACTGTTCAGGCGCTGCAATCTGACGAATTTGGGGCGCAACGCTATGACGAAATCTATTCCAGGTCGATGTGGGCTCAGTCGCATTTCGCCGCCGCCGCTGCATTTGTCGCGGGGTTTGGCGATAGTTGGACGGCGGAGTTCTCTGATCCTTGCCGCCAAAGCCTGACAGGCGACGACAGCAACGCCCTTGTTGATGACGCGTGGCTGGAAAACAGCCGGATTGCCGCCGCCATTCGTGCGCGTGGTTTCGACGTTCCGGATGGACAATCGCTGATGTTCTGGGCGGAGTATCTTCCCTTCTGTCTTGCTGACCGCATTGTTTTCAACAATGAAGAACAGCGCGATCTGATGGGTTCGCAGCCAGACCTTCCTGAAAATGTCCGCGCACGGATAAGCAGCATTTCAGAAATCGAGGAACATCCGGTCCCCGGTCCGACCATCCTTTCACAGATGCCCTGTCCGAAAGCCTCGCGTGGTGATATCTGGATCGGCTATTTCGGAAACCTGAACCCGCGACGGGATCTGACACCTTTGCTGAACGCCTTCGCCCGGCTGCCTGACCATCTGAAGGCAAAGCTGCGGTTACTGGTTTTTGGCAACGTTCCCCGTGAATTTCGGCGGCAATGCGCTGATCTTGGTATCGACAGGTTTGTGATCGCCTCTGCCGCGCTCGATTACCTTGATGCGCTGTCATATATGCGAGCCATGGATTGGCTGTTCATCAACGATACAGCCACTGATGCTGCATTTCGAACCAACCCCTACCTGCCCTCGAAGCTCGCCGATTACCGCTCGGCGGGGCGTCCAGTTCTGGCCTTTGCGGAAACGGGCAGCGCCCTTTCGCGGACGAAGCTTCCGCCCGGCTCGCTTTGCGTCGACATGACCGATGAGGACGCCACGCTCAACGCGCTGATCCACATCGCCAGTGCAGACGCAATCAACCTTCAGACATTAGCGTCAGAGACAATGCCTTCTTCCGCCGCAATCAATGGTGCCGAAATATGAAAGTCATGACCGTATTCGGGACCCGGCCCGAAGCAATCAAGATGGCCCCTCTTGCAAAGGCGATTGATGCGGATGCCCGCTTCACAGGGGTTGTCTGCGTAACGGGCCAGCATCGCGAGATGCTGGATCAGGTCACGACGCTGTTCGGGCTGAAGCCGGATCACGACCTGAACATCATGAAAAGCGGGCAGGATCTCTACGATGTGACCTCGACCATCCTAAGCGGTCTGAAGCCGGTGCTGGAAAAGGAGCGCCCGGACATCGTGCTGGTTCACGGCGATACGGCGACGACGTTTTCAGCGACCGTCGCGTCTTACTATGCCCGCATCCCGGTCGGTCATGTCGAGGCAGGTTTGCGGACCGGCAATATCTATTCGCCCTGGCCCGAGGAGGGGAACCGAAGGCTGACAGGCTCGCTGGCAACATTGCATTTCGCGCCGACGGATACGTCGCGCCAAGCCCTGCTGCGCGAGGGCGGGCCAGAGGAACGGATCATCGTGACCGGCAATACCGTCATTGATGCGCTGATGGATGTGGTCGGGCGTTTCAAAAACGAAACGGGAATGGCGGAGGAGATCGCGGCGCGGTTTGATTTCCTGACTGAGGATCGCCGGATGGTTCTGGTGACCGGCCATCGCCGTGAAAGCTTTGGCGGCGGTTTCGAGCGGATTTGCACCGCGATTGCCCAGCTTGCCGAACGGTTTCCAGAGGTCGATATCGTCTATCCGATGCACATGAATCCGAATGTCCGCGAACCCGTGACGCGGCTTCTGGGTAAACATGACAATATTCACCTGATTGAGCCACAGGACTATCTGCCCTTCGTGTGGCTGATGAACCGCGCGACGATCATCATCACCGATTCGGGCGGGATTCAGGAAGAGGCACCGTCGCTGGGGAAACCGGTTTTGGTCATGCGTGATACCACGGAACGTCCTGAGGCGCTTGAGGCTGGAACGGTGCAGCTTGTCGGCACGGATACGAAACGCATTTTCGATTGGGCCTCGCGCCTGCTGACCGATGAAACCGCCTATCAGCAGATGAGCTTTGCCCACAATCCTTATGGTGACGGCAAAGCGACGCAGCGGATTCTTGACGCACTTGCCAAATTCGGGGGAACAGCATGAAGGCCCAATTCAACAAAATCTGCATGGTCGGCCTTGGCTATATCGGGCTGCCGACCGCGGTTGTGTTTGCGGTTCGCAATATCAATGTGGTCGGGCTTGACATTAATCAGGCTACCGTCGATCGCGTGAATGCCGGCGAATGTCCTATTGTCGAGCCGGGACTGGATGAGGCGCTTCGCCGCGCTGTCCGGTCGGAACGTTTGCGTGCCACAGTCGAGCCGGAGCATGCCGATGCTTTCCTGATTGCCGTGCCGACTCCGTTTCTGAATGGTGATGAACAGAAAATACCCGATCTGTCCTATGTCGAGGCCGCAGCGCGCAAAATCGCACCGGTTCTGAAGCGCGGTGATCTGGTCGTGCTGGAATCGACCAGTCCGGTCGGCGCGACAGAGTTGATGGCGGGATGGCTGGCCGAAGAACGCCCCGATCTCAGCTTCCCGCAAACTCATGGCGAGGACAGCGACATCCGCATCGCCCATTGTCCCGAGCGTATCCTGCCTGGTCATGCGCTGAAAGAACTGGTCAGCAATGACCGCGTGATCGGCGGGATGACCCCGGCCTGCGCCACGCTTGCCCGTGATTTATATCGCATGGTCGTCGAAGGCGATTGCGTGGAAACCGACGCCAGAACAGCCGAGATGGCGAAACTGACGGAAAACAGCTTTCGCGACGTCAATATTGCCTTCGCGAATGAGCTGTCGCTGATTTGTGAGAGGCTTGGCATTGATGTCTGGGAGTTGATCCGCCTGACAAACCGGCATCCTCGCGTGAACATACTTCAACCCGGACCCGGCGTCGGTGGTCACTGTATTGCTGTTGATCCGTGGTTCATCATCGCACAGACGCCGGATCTGGCGAAAATTATCCGCACGGCTCGGTGCATCAATGACGAAAAGCCCTCATGGGTGGTCGAGCGGGTGCGTGCCGCCGCCGCGCGGAAGGGCGCGGGCGCAAGTATCTGTTGCTTCGGCCTGTCGTTTAAACCTGATATTGATGACCTGCGTGAAAGCCCGGCAATAGAGATTGTCGAACGCCTGACAGAGGAGTTCCCCGGCCAGATCACCGTCGTTGAACCCCATATCGACAGGCTGCCGGACCGCCTTGATGGAAAGGCCGGGCTTGTTGCGATGAGGGTCGGGATAGAGGCTGATATCTGCGTCATGCTGGTCGATCACACAGAATTCCGAAACAGCCCGCCACCTGGCGCGGCGGGCGCTGACCTGATTGACACGCGCGGCATTTGGACAAAAAAACCTTGAGCCAGAACGACCCTGCATTTACGCCGACACCAGTGAGCGCGCAGGATAAGGAACCAAGTCCCCTTGCGCGACAGCTGGATCAGTCAGGAAAAATCCTGCAACGGCTGGGGCGGCCGAATTCACGCCGTCAGCTGATCGACTGGCTCTGCCGCGACGAAGGCGGTTTTGCGTTTCAGCAGATGCGGCTGAGCGCGGCGATTGAACTGCACGACTTTGACGAAGCAGATCAGATCCTCCTAGCGATTGATACGCTGCAAGGTCTTAACGAAACGCAGCGGCGTTGGCTGGACCAGCAACGAAATGCTTTGCGGGCGCCGCCACTCGACCTGCAATGGTTGCAGGCGGCGATCACGGCAAGGAACCCACCCCAGTTGACGCCAGTTCCAAAACGGATCTGCTATATCCTCCACAACTCATTGCCGTTTTCGTCGGGCGGCTATGCGACCCGAGCGCACGGTCTGGCCTTGGGTCTTCGCGCCGCCGGATTTGATGTGCGTTGTGTGACCCGACCCGGTTTTCCTGTCGAGACGGTCGATATTGACCCCTTGGACGTTCCTCTGATCGAGGAGATCGGCTGGGTCGAATATCGGCGTGTCATTTCCCCTTCGCGCCGTGAGGTCGGGGGCGGGCGCTATGTGAAGCAGGCCGCGCAGGCAATCGAGGTGCAGCTTCGCGATTTGCGCCCCGAAATTGTCATCGCCGCGTCCAATCACTTGACGGCTCACCCCGCCCAGATTGCCGCAAGGCGTCTTGGTATCCCTTTCGTCTACGAAGTGCGCGGCTTTTGGGAAGTTACCCGCGCATCGCGCGAACCGGCGTTTCGGTCAACCGCGTCATTCAAAACCCAAGCCAAGCTGGAAGCAATGTGCGCCAGTGCTGCCGATCATGTTTTCACGCTGACAGAGGGAATGCGCGAAGAGCTGGAAAGAAGGGGCGTGCCATCCGCGAAGATCAGCCTTCTGCCAAATTCCTGCGACCCCGACCAGTTTGCGCCTCGCGGCAGGGACACCGATCTCGCCCAACAGCTTGCTATCCCGGTCAATGTACCGGTCATCGGCTATGTCGGCTCTTTCGTTCAGTATGAAGGGCTGGACGACCTGACTGCCGCATGTGCCGCGCTGAAATCGCGGGGCGTTGGGTTCCGCCTTTTGCTTGTCGGCAATGAAAATGTGTCCTCGCAGGAAAAAGGCCCGATCACAGAGGCGATAGAGGCTTTGGCGGCCAAAGCGGGACTTTCCGATTGGCTGATTATGCCGGGTCGCGTGCCCCATGAGATGGTCTCTGGATACTATTCCCTGATCGATATCGCGGCCTTCCCGCGCAAGCCGCAGCCGGTGACAGAAATGGTGTCTCCGATGAAACCGCTGGAGGCGATGGCCATGAAAAAGGCGGTCGTGGCCTCTTCGGTTCGCGCATTGTCAGAGATGGTCCAGCATGGTGAAACCGGGCTGCTCTTTGAAAAAGGCGATATCGTGTCGCTGGCGGACAGGCTTCAGCAATTGATTGAGAATGCGGCATTGCGCGAACGCCTTGGCGAGGCGGGCCGCCGCTGGGTTGAGATGCACCGCACATGGTCGATTACGGCGCATGAAGCCCGAACCGTCATCGACGGAATCGACTCAGTGCACGGCGCCGCGCCCGATACCGCGACAAACCGGCAGAGGTGATCCTTCGGGCACAGCCGTCGGACGCAATGCCTTGCGCGGGGACCCGGCGCTATTCAACGGCGAGCGATTGGGCAACGCCTTCTATCGCGGCAAGATATTCAGCCGCGCCGGCGTCTCGGCCTTTGTCCAGCTTCTGTGCAAAGCCCTTGATCCGGTCGTATGATTCCGTCACCTGCTGCGCGCGCAGGGGCATACGCTCGTTAAGCTCAAGAAACTGTTCTGCTGCGAGTGCCAGCAGAAGGTGACCGGCGGCATCATCGGGTTGCTGCGCCGCCGCTTTGCGCAGGACGCCAACGACCTCGTGATAGGCGTGGATGCTCTTGCCGTTTTTCTCTATCAGCTCGATTTTCTCGCTGAACATTCAAGTCTCCTTTCAGGCTGTTCCGATGCGCGTCGCGCCGCCATGCTCGCCCGACCACTCAAGCGGTGCATGAAGGAAGTTTTCCAGATTTTCCAGATCGTCCCGCGCAAAGGCATCCATTTCCTGCGCGGCTTCCAACACGGCCCACCAATCGGCCAGCCAATGCAGGCGCAGACCGTTGTCGTCCAGATGGGCGAGCGTGTCTTTGTAGATGTTATAGAAGAACAGAACCACCGCGTGATCGACCTGCGCACCCGCCCGGCGAAGGGCCTTGCAGAATTGCAGCTTGCTGGCGCCGTCGGTTGTCAGATCCTCGACCAGCAGCACCCGCGCACCCGGCTCCAGATCGCCTTCGATACTGGCCTGCGGTCCAAGGCCGCGCGGCGATTTGCGCACGAAAACCATTGGCAGCGACAGTTTCGCGGCAATCCAGGCCGCAAAAGGAATACCCGCGCTTTCGCCGCCCGCGACCACGTCGAAACTGTTGCGCCCGATGTCGCGGTCGATGGTGGCCAGCAGAAAATCCAGCAGCGTCCCGCGCAGCGATGGATAGGAGATCACCCGTTTGCAATCGACATAGACCGGGCTGGCAAGGCCCGATGTAAAGGTAAACGGTCGCTGATCGGCAAAGCGCACCGCGCCAAGCTCCAGCAGCATCTTGGCGGTCATGTTCGCCATCAGCTTCTGATCGGGAAAATGCTTGGCCATGCCGGTTCCTTACTGCCGCGGTGTCGTCAGATATTGCAACATGATCCGCGCACCTGCCACCAGATCGTCAATCTCCATCGCCTCGTCCGGATTGTGCGAGCCGTTGCGGTTGCGCACGAACACCATGCCGGACGGGACGCCCGCATTGGCAAATACCGCCGCGTCATGTCCGCCGCCAGAGGGCATGGCCATCGGGTCCATGCCAAGCGCGCTCATCGCGTCCTTCAGACCGGCAATAATCTCTGGCGCCATCAGGGCCGGGGCCGTTGTGATTGCGGGGCCGGTGGCAAAACTTACTTTCCGGCGGCGGGCAATATCGTCCATTTCCGTTTCCAGCAGATCGCGCATTCCCGTCAGCGTCTGCAGATCCTGACTGCGGATATCAAGGCTGAAGCTGACCTTGTCGGGGATGCGTGACAGGGCATGACTTGCCGGGTCGGTGCCCAGCATCCCTGCTGTCACAACCAGATCGCCGCCGGTCTGCACGATGGTCGACCAGCTTTCATCCAGCCTATTCAGCAGATCGGCCATCGCCATCACCGGATCGCGGCGATAGGCCCGCGGGACCGCACCGGAATGGCCGGCCTCTCCACTGACGACGATGTCGCGGAAACGCAGGTTGCCGCGTATGCCGGACACAGCCGCGGCGGGCAGGTTTCGTTCGGCCAGAAGCGGGCCCTGTTCGATATGAAGTTCCAGATAGCTGGCGATGCGCGAAAGGTCGGCCAGCGGGGTTTTTGCCCGCAGCGGCTCTGCCGCTACGCCGACATCCGCCAGATGATCCAGCAGGCTGCGGCCATCGCCTTTATGTCTGGCCGTCGCCTCATCCTCTGCCAGCGATCCGGTCAGAACCTTCGAGGCGATGTAGCACGGCCCGAACCATGCGCTTTCCTCTGCCCGCATGGCAATGGCATGAACCGGCAGCGGAAAGGACAACCCCTGACGAAGGGCGGCACGCAGGCACATCATCGAGGCGACAACGCCCGCCAGGCCATCGTAATTCCCGCCCTGCGGCACGGAATCGACGTGACTGCCGGTCAGAACATATCGTGGCGCATCCCGCTGACCGGGCATCGCATAGACCGAATTCTGCCCCGCATCCCGCCAGGTTTCCAATCCCGCCTCTGCCGCCTGTGTGTCCAGAAAATCGAGCACCTTGGTTTCCGTCGCAGACAGGGCAGGGCGGCTGACACCGGCGCTGTCGGGTGACATCGCTGCCACGGCCTTGAATATGTGCGCGGCCCAATCGGCATCCTCGTCGCTGATTGCGAAGCCTGCGGCGGTCATGGCGCGGCCTCGGCATAGATCATGGCGTCGGATGCCTCATCATCGCGGACAGAGCCGATCAGTTCCGGCAGCGAAGCGATACCTTGCGCGTCCATCCATGCGGCCAGTTCTTCAATGAGGCGTGGCATGATGGCGGGTTCCCGGAAGCTGGCCGTGCCGACCTGCACCGCTGCGGCACCTGCGATCAGATATTCCAGCACGTCCTGCAATGTCGAAATGCCGCCGCATCCGATGACCGGAATGCTGACCGAACGCGCCGCCTGATAGGCCATGCGCAGGGTGATCGGCTTCAGCGACGGGCCCGACAGCCCGCCCATCAGGTTGCCAAGGCGTGGCTTGCGGCTGTCCACGTCAATCGCCATCGCCAGCAGGGTATTTGCGACGACAAGCGCATCCGCGCCCGCAGCCTCTGCCGCCTGCGCGACCTCGACCGTCTGGCCGGTATTGGGCGAAAGCTTCGCCCAAAGCGGCAGATCGGATGCGGCACGCAGGGCCTCCATCGCGCGGATCGTGGTTTCGGGACGCATGGCAAAGGCTTTGCCGTCTTCCTCGATATTCGGGCAGGAAATGTTCACTTCGATTGCCGCGACGCCGGGCTGGCTGACGCGCGCACATAGCCGCGCGAAATCATCCGCCGTTCCCGCCGAAATACTGACCACAAGTGGCGCATCCCACTGCCGGTAGATCGGGATGACATGATCGACGAAATAATCGACGCCCTTCGATGGGATACCGATAGAGTTCAGCATTCCCCCCGCAACCTCGCAAACGCGGGGCGTGGGATTTCCGCCTCGGGTCTCTGCCGTGATGGTCTTGGTCACATGCGCGCCAATCAGACCCAGATCAAAGACCTGCGCCAGCTCATCGGTGAATGTGCCAGAGGCTGGCATGATCGGGCTCTGCAGCGTCAGCGATCCCAGCTTTGTCGTCAGATCGGCCATCACGCCCCCATCGCCTCTGCCATGTCGAAGACCGGACCTTCGGCGCAGACGCGAAGCTGTACGATACCGCCGGGTTTGCGAAAGGAGCGGACGCAGCACTGACACATGCCGATGCCGCAGGCCATCTGCTGTTCAAGCGCCACCTCTCCGGGGATGCCATGATCCGCCGATACCTGCTGGCAGAGCTTGAGCAAACGGTTGGACCCGCAGGTGAACATCGCGTCAACGCGGCCCTGCGCGACCAGGTTGTCGATAACGGGCCGCAGCGCATCCGGCGTCGATGTGCCATCCTGATCCGTGACGGTGATGACATCGGCGCCCAGCCCCTCGAACATCTGGACCGACATCAGCACATCCGCATGCCGGGCGCTGCAAATCGCTGTCAGCCGACGACCGCTGTCCTTCGCAGCATGGGCCAGCGGCGCCAGCGTGGCCAGCCCGACGCCACGCGCGACCAGCAAAAGGTTGCGCCAGTCATCGGCCAGCGTGAAGCCGTTGCCAAGCGGGCCAAGGACATCCATCACATCGCCGGTTTGCAGCCGCGCAAGCGTGCCTGTGCCAAGGCCAGTGACCTTGTACAGGAAATGCAGTTCCTCGCGGTCTGCCAGGGCGGCATAAATGCTCATCGGGCGGCGAAGGAACGGCGCGGATTCGCTCGTGGTCGGGCAGAGCAGGTGAAAGAACTGGCCGGGGCGGCAGCGCGCCATCAATTCGGATGGGGCGCGCAGGATCAGCTGGCGATATTCTTCGTTGACCTTGTTGTTCGACAGGACCGGCAAGGCAGCCTGACGGATCGGAAAGTCATGCACGCTCATATCAGCCTCCGAAAATCAGGTGCGGAATGAAAAGAGAGATCGAGGGCACATAGGTCACGATCAGCAGCACGATCAGGTTGACCGCGATAAAGGGCAGAACGCCGCGCATGACCGACAGAACCGGCAGTTTCAGGGTGCTGGCCGTGACGAAGATATCCAGCCCGAAAGGCGGGGTTATCATGCCAAGGCTGATATTCAGCGTGACGATCATGCCGAAATGCACCGGGTCTATGCCAAGCGCCTGGGCCACCGGGAAAAGCGGGGGGATCAGGATCAGCATGGCAGAGTTCGGGTCGATGAACATGCCCGCAATCAGAAACAGGATGTTCACGATAATCAGGAAAGTGACAGGCCCCGCCTCGATCGCGGTCAGCCAATCGGTGATCGTGCCCGGCACTTGCGCCAGCGTGACGAAATAGGAAATCAGCCCGCCCATCGCCAGCAGGATGAAGATGACCGTGGTGCCGATGGCACCTTCCTCGGTAATCTTGAAAAGCTGGCGCAGGCCGATATGGCGATAGACGATCATCTCGACAAAAATCGCGTAGACAACGCTGACCACGGCGGCCTCTGTCGGGGTGGTCAGGCCGCTATAGATCCCGCCAAGGATAATGACCGGCATACCGATGGCCCAGATTGCGGCTTTCAGCGCGGCCAGTCGTTGGGCGGCGGTCGTGCGGCTGCCGGGTCGGACGCCGGTGCGCCGTGCCTCAATCTCGACCATGACGGCGAAAGCAAGACCCAGCAGTATTCCGACGGCCAGACCGCCCGCGAAAAGCTGCGCGATAGAGGTGCCGGTCATCCAGCCATAGACGATAAATGTGATGGATGGCGGGATCAGCAGCGCCGTTTCCGCGCTTGATGCCAGCAGGCCGACGCTGAACCGGTCCGAAAAGCCAGAGCGGCGCATTTCGGGATAAACCAACCCGCCGAGGGCCGCGACGGTCGCGGGTGCAGAACCCGAAACCGCGCCGAACGCCATGGAGCCGCCGACCGTCACATGACCCATGCCGCCGCGCGTATGGCCCAGCAGCGCGTGCATCAGCCCGGTCAGATCCTTCGCGATCCGGCCGGAGGCCATAAGGTTGGCCGCGAGGATGAAGAACGGAATGGCCAGCAGGGTTGTGTGGTCGATCCCGCCGAAAATTTTTTGCACGACAGCAGGGTCGGGCAGCTTGCTGAAGAACGCCTCTTTTACCAGCAGCGACGGAACCCCGAGGACGAGAAACATCTCGAACCCGGCGATCAGCAGGAAAACGGCGACGGCGACGATTGCGATCAGCATCAGGCGACCTCATCCGTCCTGGTGAAGCGATCCAGCCTGCCGGTCAGCGACAGCGCATAGCGCATCGCCAACAGCAGGAAGCCAACCATCGGCGCCAGATACAGCCAGCCGATTTCCACGCCGAGCGTCGGGCTGCGCTGCCCGGTTCCCAGCACGAACATCGACAGGCCCCATGCCAGCCAGGACATATAAAGCGAAAAGACCAGCCCGGTGATGTCGATCAGCTTCAGAAGCGGCATCCGCAATGCAGAGGGCAGCCGGTCGCGGAAGGTATCGACCGCGATATGGCGACCGGCTTCCAGGGTAAGGCCAAGCGACAGGAACACCATCACCGTATTTGCGCGGCGCACGGCCTCTTCCGACCAAGCCATCTGGCTGGCATAGGCGGGGAAGACCTCTCGTATCACGACATTGGCAAAGAACAGCGCAACCATGCCAAGGAAAAGCGCGACGATCACGAATCTTTCGATCCGGCGAAGATAGGTCATGAAGGTGTCCTGAAGTTGGGAATGCCCCGGCGGCACATGGCCGCGGGGGCAGGGCGGATCATTCCGCGGTTTCAGCCTCGTAAAGGTCGATCAGGGTCTGGCCTTCATCCCCGGCCATATCCAGATAGGCGGCGACAGTTGCATCATAAGTTGCATCACGCAGGGCGGCACGCTCTTCCTCGGACGCTTCGCGGATGTTCACATTGCCACGGCTGCGGATATCCTCAAGCGCGGCATCGACTGCTGCGGCCTTATGTTCGACCAGTTCCGGCACGACCTCCAGGAAGGTGTCGGTGATGGTCTGGCGGTGTTCCTCTGGCAGGCTTTCCCAGAACATCGGACTGAACAGGACGAAATCTTCCATCGCGCCGTGGTCTGTGATGACCAGCTCTTTCTGAACCTCGTCGAACTTCATCCGCTGGATGGTATCCATCGGGTTTTCTTCGCCGTCCACAACGCCGGTTTGAAGCGCGGTGTACAGCTCGCCAAAGGGCAGGGCGATTGCGGATGCACCAAGTGCGTCAAACTGCGAAATCAGGATTCGGCTGTCCATGACGCGGAATTTCTGGCCGGCAAAATCCTCCAGCGAGGTGATCGGCTTGTTTGAGGTCATCTGCTTGCGCCCGTTCGGCCATTCGGCAATGGCAACCACACCGCGAGAGGAAAAGCTGTCCAGCAAAGCCTGCCCGAACGGGCCTTCGCGCAGCGCCGCAGCCTCAGCCGGATCATTTGGTAGCAGGTATGGAATGTCGAGGATCGAGATTGCCGGGTTGAAGCCGCCAAGGAACGCAGCGGGGGCGACGGTCGCTTCCAACGATCCAAGCTGCACGCCTTCAGTCATCGTGCGCTGATCGCCAAGCTGGGATTGCGGAAAGATCTGGAATTCGACTTCGCCATTGGTGCGTTCATTGACCAGTTCCGCCACCTTTTCCAGCATGACGTGTCGGCTCTGCTCTGGCGATTCCAGATGGCCGATCTTCGCGACATATTCCTGCGACATCGCGGGCAGGGCGGTGGCGGTCAGCGCCGTGGTCAGCAGCGCGATGGCGGTGCGGCGTTGGATTGCCATGGGCATGGGTGTGATCTCCTGTTGTGCTGTTCAAGGTTCCGCGCAGGCTGCGCATCAAGTCAACGTGAATCTCGTAATTGAGACAAATCGCCGGATCATGCTAGCTATGTTTTGCGGCAAGCTTAGGCAGTCGCGAAAGGATGGACCAGTGATCAGCGATCAGGAAAGGCTTTCGGCGCTCGGCGAAAGGTTGCGCGCCTATCGTCTGGGTTCGGGACAGTCGCCGGAACAGGTCGCGCGCAAGATCGGCGTTTCTCGCGCGGCTCTGTATCGTTACGAAGCCGGCGCGCCGATCCGCGTCGACAAGCTGGCGCGTATCGCGACTTTTCTGGGCGTTTCGATAACCACGCTGCTGGGTGCGGGGTCAGAGCACACCGCATCTGCCATCACATTCTTTTCGCGCCTTCAGCAACTGGAGGAACAAAGCGACGATATCACTGTCCTGTTCGGCCCGGTGTCATACCTTCTGACAACGGATGAGTTCGACCGCTTCCTGCCGCGCGTCCTGAAAGAAAGCATCCCGCCAGAGGCACCGCAACGCGCCCGCAGCATTCAGGAAATCAGCGCGATCATGAATATTCTGGCTCGACGCAAGGCCGTCTGGCAGCGCCGGGAAATGCGCGTGACAAGCATCGTGTCTGCGGCAGAAATCGAACAGTTCCTGCGCAGCGGCTTCGTCGGCAAACCGGATCTTTCGCCGCGGGTCAGGCAGGAACGCCAGCGGATATCACGGGCAGAGGTCGAGCATATTATCGCGATGATTGAAAACCCAAGGCCGGGGATCCGTATCGGCGTGATCGAGGATTCCATGCCCGGCGGCAGCTTCCAGTTGATCCGGCACGGTCGCAGCAAGGTGCTGGTCCAAAGCCCCTTCAGATTGGGCAGTTTCGCCAATATCCGGCTTGGCGTCGCGCAATTGACAGCCTCGGAAGAGCCGGTCCGCCTTCATGAAGAAGTGGTCGACAGCCTTTGGAGTCATGCGCTGAAAGAAGCGGCGGGCGCCAGACGCCTGTCGCGGCTTGTACAGGAGAATTGATCTTACGCTGTCATGTCTCACATGACAGGCTGCGGTTTCAATTGCGGATAAGGATATGCTGTCAACGCATGCGACCCGCCTGAGCCGTTCGCACAGGATCGAGCACACACTTTGTTCGCATTGGAATTTGCAAACATTGCGAAGAAAGCAAATTCGTCGTTTCCGCGCATATTTCAGCCCTTACATACGTTTAGATAAATAAGCTGCGATGCCTAAGATGCGCTCTGGTTTACCGATCCGCTACGATCTTGCTATATCCCCGCCAGATCACAGTGGCGATCGTCCATTCAAACGGCATCCTTCATTGCGGCATCGTACAGCGCGCGGGTGTTCTGTCGTGTCATCTCTATCGGATTGCCGCCACAGGACGGATCCTCCAGTGCCATTTCCGTCAACTCATCAAGCCGCGCCTCTTCCACGCCCAACGCTGCCAGATTCGGCGGAATGTCCAGTTCAGCGCGCAAATCGAGAACGCGCTGATAGAACCCGTCAAAGCCGCCCTTGATACCCAGATAATCGGCGGCGCGGGACAGCCGGTCTTCAATCGCGGGGCGGTTGAAGTTCAGCACCATCGGCATGACCACCGCATTTGTCGTGCCGTGATGCGTGCCGTAAACCGCGCCGACGGGATGGCTGAGGCTGTGGATCGCGCCCAGACCTTTCTGGAAGGCGACGGCACCCATTGCAGCCGCGCTCATCATATTGGCGCGGGCTTCCAGATCGGTCGGCTCGGCATAGGCGCGGGGCAGGTTTTCATTCACCAGCCGCAAGCCTTCCAGTGCGATGCCCTGCGACATCGGGTGGTAGTGGGGGCTGCAATAGGCCTCCAGACAATGGGCAAACGCGTCCATGCCGGTGCCTGCGGTAATCGCGCGTGGCATTCCGACGGTCAGTTCGGGGTCGCAGATCGTAACCGTGGGCAGAAGTTTCGGGTGGAAGATTATCTTTTTTTTGTGGGTGGCGCTGTTCGTCAGCACGCCCGCCCGCCCGACCTCGGATCCTGTCCCTGCCGTGGTCGGTACGGCGATAATTGGTGCGATGCTGTCGGGTTTCGCCCGTGTCCACCAGTCGCCGATATCTTCCAGATCCCAGACGCTGACGGGCTGATCGATCATCAGCGCGATCATCTTGCCAAGATCCAGTGCCGAGCCGCCGCCAAAGCAGATCACCCCGTCATGCCCGCCATCGCGATAGACTGTCAGACCGGCTTCCATATTGCCTTCATTCGGGTTCGGATCGACATCCGAGAAAACCGCGCGGCCTAACCCCGCCGCCTCCAGCACCTCCAGCACCTGCGCGGTGATCGGCAGGGTCGCAAGGGCTCGGTCGGTCACCATAAGCGGTTTGGCGATCCCTGCGGCCCGGCAATGCTCGGGCAGTTCGGCAATGCGGCCGGCACCAAATTTCACGGCGGTCGGATAGGACCAGTTGGCGGACAGGCTCATGCGGTGACCTTTTTCAGATGGAATGATTTCGGGCGGGTGACTGCGTGAAAACCAAGTGCCGACAGGCTGGCCCCGCGCCCGGTGTCCTTGACGCCCGTCCAGCAAAGCGCGGGGTCCAGATAGTCGCAGCGGTTCATGTAGACGGTGCCGGTTTCCAGCTTGTCCCCGATTGACGCGGCGCGGTCGGGATCGGATGTCCAGATAGACGCCGTCAGCCCGTAATCGCTGTCATTCATCTGTGCCACGGCCTCATCATCGCTGGCGACTTTCATGATGCCGACCACGGGGCCGAAGCTTTCCTCGCGCATGACTCGCATGCTATGGTTCACATCGACAAGCACCTGCGGGGCAAGATAGGCGCCGCCATCATCCGCCGGGAAGTCGCCCGCGTCGATCAGCGGGCGGGCACCATCCGCGACCGCCTCTGCCACCTGATCGCGGACGAGCTTTGCAAAACGGATATTCGCCATCGGGCCCATCGTGGTTTCGGGGTCGGTCGGATCGCCCAGCTTCAGCGCCCGCGCCCAGTCCGCAGCCTTTTCGACAAAGGCATCATACAGGCTTTCATGGACATAGATCCGCTCGATCCCGCAGCAGCATTGCCCGGAATTGAACATCGCCCCGTCCATCAGCCCGTTCACCGCCGCATCCAGATCAGCATCCGCCGCGACATAGCCGGGGTCCTTGCCGCCCAGTTCCAGACCTGTGCCGGTGAAGCCGCCCGCCGCCGCCTTTTCGATGGCACGACCACCGCCGACCGATCCGGTGAAATTCACGAAGCCGAAATGGCGTTCGGCGATCAGTGCCTCGGTCGTGGCATGATCGAGGACGACATTCTGGAACACATCCGCAGGCACGCCCGCGCCGTGCATGGCCTGCGCCAGCCTTTCGCCGGCCAGAAGGGTCTGGCTGGCATGTTTCAGCACGACCGCATTCCCCGCCATCAGCGCCGGCACAATCGTGTTGATCGCGGTCAGGAAAGGATAGTTCCAGGGCGCGATGACAAACACGACGCCCACCGGGACGCGGCGCAATTCGCGGCGGAAATCGCCGCTGTCTTCGACGACATCGGGGGCCAGCACCTCTGCCGCCTTGCCAGCCAGATAGTCCGCGCGTTCCCGGACACCGCCCATTTCGCCGCCATAGCGCACCGGGCGGCCCATCATCCGGGCGAGTTCCGGCACGATCTCGTCATTCATCGCGGTCAGCGCTTCGATGCCCGCCATGACCAGGTTCACACGCTCAGCCAGCGGTCGCGCGGCCCAGTCCGGCTGCGCGGCCTTCGCGCGGGTTACGGCATCGCGGGCCGCATCCGGCGACAGCACGTCGCGGGTGGCATAAACCTCGCCATCGACCGGCGAGATCAGTTGGATCTGTCCTGACATGTTAACCTTCCTTCAAGCCCGCTCAAACCCGCGCATCACTTCCCAGTCCGAGACGACGCGATTCTGCTCCTCTATCTCCCAAAGTGCGGCGCGGTGATAGTGGTCAATCACATCCTCACCGAATGCGGATTTCAGCATGTCCGACGCAACTGCCGCCTTGGCCGCATCGCCCAGCGTGCGCGGCACCTCGGGCGCGTCCTGCGACTGATACAGATCGCCCGCGAAAGCCGGGCCGAGCGTCATCCCCTTTTCGATTCCGTCAAGCCCTGCGGCCAGCAAGGCCGCGCAGGCCATATAGGGGTTCAGATCCGCCCCGCCGATCCGGCATTCGATGCGCACGGCCTTGGTATTTTCGCCGCAAAGCCGGAAACCTGCGGTGCGGTTATCGACGCTCCACACTGCACGGGTGGGGGCGAAGGTGCCTGCGACGAAGCGTTTGTAGCTGTTGATGTTGGGGGCAAGGAAAAGCGTCAGCGCCGAGGCATGGGCAAGCTGGCCGGCGACATAGGATTTCATCAGATCCGACATGCCCAGATCGTCGCTGTCGTCGACAAAGACATTGACGCCGTCCTTCGCCAGCGACTGATGCACATGCGAAGAACTGCCGACCTTGTCATGGTGGTATTTCGCCATGAAAGTGGCAGATCGCCCGGCCTGACGCGCAATATCCTTGGTCGCGGCCTTGATCAGGATATGCATATCCGCCGCGTCCAAAGCATCGGAATAACGCGCGTTGATTTCGTGCTGACCCCTCTCTGCCTCGCCCTTGGAACATTCGACGGGCACCCCCGCCGCATAAAGATCGTTGCGCAGCGCCCGCATGACGACTTCATCGCCCGAGGTTTCGGTCAACGCGTAGTCGACATTGAACCGGGCCGAGGGCGTCAATTCGCGATAGCCCGCATCGAACAGGTCCTTGAAGCTTTCTTCGAACATGAAGAACTCAAGCTCGGTCGCCATCATGGGTTCGAACCCCATCTTGCGGGCGCGGGCGACCTGACGCGCCAGCACATTGCGGGGCGCGTGGGGGACGGGCTCGTGCGTGTGATGATCCAGCAGATCGGCCATGACAAGCGCGGTGCCGGGCGCCCATGGCAGGCGGCGCAGGGTCGACAGGTCCGGGCGCATGACATAATCGCCATAGCCCTTTTCCCAACTGCTGGATTTATAGCCGGGCACGGTGAACATCTCGTAATCCGTGGCCAGCAGATAGTTGCAGCAATGGGTTTCGTCATGCGCATCCAGAAAATGCTGCACATGGAAACGCTTTCCCATCATGCGGCCCTGCATGTCGATCAGGGCGACGGCCACGGTGTCGATCTCTCCCGCATCCCATGCGGTTTTCAGATCGTCCAGAGTCAGGTTTGCGGGCATGATGTCCTCCGGTCAGGGGCCGGGCGCAGCAAATGCGCCCGGCGATGATCTTAGCGGTAGGGATAGCCCGCGGCTTCCATATTGGCGGCGTAATCCTTGAACGCCTGCACGACGCGGCCGGCGCGTTCGCTGGAGTCCGCAACCTCATCCCAGAAGCCCTGAGCATCGGTGACGACCTGATCCCATTCTTCATCTGGCAGGCTGGTCAGTTCCATCTTCTCGCCCTCGACACGCAACTGCGCCTCGCCGCCCCAATACCAGACGGCGCGATAGTAATGGGACTGGTCGATGGTGGAACGGAACAACTGCTGCAGATGAGGCGGTACCTTTTCCCAGCTTGCGGTATTGGCGAAATAGCTGCCAAACCATGCGCCGGTGACAGAGTTTGTCAGCGCATAGTTGCAGACATCGGCCCAACCGACCTCATAGGCTTCGGTAAAGCCGCACCAGGCCACGCCGTCCAACTCACCCGTTTGCATAGCGACTTCGACATTGTCCCAGGGAATTGTCACCGGGATCAGCCCATAACGCGACAGGAACCGACCCGCAGTCGGCACGCCAAAGACGCGCAGGCCCTGCATGTCGGCAAGGCTGCGGATCGGCTTATCCACGGTAAAGATATGCAGCGGATCCCACGCGCCCGAGGACAGCCAGGTGACGTTATCGACCTCGTCATAGGCTTCCTGCCAGATCTCGTTCAGCCCGTAATAGTTGAACAGCGACGGCACATCGAGGCTGTAGCGCGTGGCAAAGGGGAAATAGCCGCCAAAGACAGAAATATCCACGGGCGAGGCCATCGTCGCCTCATCCGACTGCACTGCGTCGATGGTGCCGTTTTGCAGCGCCCGGAACAGGTCCGCCGTGGGCACAAGCTGGTCGGCATAGTAAAGCTCGATCTCCATCTCGCCATTCGCCGCCGCGTTGAAGGCGTCGATCTGCGGCTTGATGACATGGGCACCCAGCGGTGCGCCGGAATAGGTCTGCAAACGCCATTTGATCGGTGTGCTTTGTGCCAGAACCGCAGGTGCGGCCAGTGTGGACGCCGCAGCCCCGATCCCTGCGGTCTGCAGGAACTTGCGGCGGCTGGACAGGATCCTCTCGGACGGGGTTATCAGCTTGTTTGTCATGTTATCCTCTCTGTTGGGTGGAACCCTCTTGGCGGGGTTTGGAATGGGTCAGCCTCGGACGTTCATCTGCTCGGGCAGCCAAAGGGCGATGCCGGGCCAGATCATCACAAGCGCAATGGTGATCGCCATCATCAGCGCGAAGGGCCAGATCGAGCGGTAGATATCCACCAGCGTAATCTCGGCCGGCGCGAGTGAGCGCATCAGGAACAGGTTATACCCGAAAGGCGGCGTTATATAGGCGATCTGGCAGGTGATCGTGTAAAGGACCCCAAACCAGATCAACTGGTTGTCGAAGCCCAGATCCAGCATCCCGACAAGCGGCACATAAAGCGGCGCGACGATCACCAGCATGGCGGTATCGTCAAGGAAGATCCCCATCAGGATGAAGGAAAGCTGCATCATGATGATGACCTGCCACGGGCCAAGATCCCAAGTGTTCAGGAACAGGTTCTCAATCGCGCGGACCGCGCCCAGCCCGTCAAACACCGCACCGAAGGCCAGTGCCGCAAGGATCAGCCACAGGAACATGCAGCTGACCGACAGCGTCTTCAGCGAGGTTTCCTTGATCAGCGCCCAGGTAAATCGCCCCTTCAGCATGGCGGCCAGCGTCGCCGCCGTTGCACCGACAGCAGAGCTTTCGACAAGCGACGTATAACCCATCACGAACAGCCCGGTCATCAGGAAGAAGATCGCGAATGGAATGATGCCTGCGCGGGCAAGGGCCAGTTTTTCGCGCAGCGGCATGTTCAGTTCTTCTTCGTCGACGACGGGGGCAAGAGATGGGTTCATCCGCGCCCGCACGAAGATATAGATGGTGAACATCGCCGCCATGATCAGACCCGGCACCAGCCCGGCAAACCACAGTTTCGACACCGGCTGACGGGCGATCATGCCGAACAGAACCATGACGACCGATGGCGGGATCAGGATGCCAAGCGACGACCCGCCCTGCACCACGCCGGAGATCAGCACCTTGTCATAACCGCGGCGCAGCATTTCCGGCAGGGCAATCGTGGCACCAATCGCCATGCCCGCGACTGACAGCCCGTTCATGGCCGAGATAATCACCATCAGGAAGATCGTACCGATGGCCAGCCCGCCGCGCACGCGCCCGAACCAGACATGCAGCATCCGGTACAGGTCTTCCGCGATCCCCGATTCCGACAGCACATAGCCCATGTAAATGAACATCGGCAGGGTCAGCATCGCATACCAGTTGAACAGCTTGAACACCTGGTTGAACGGCAATTCTATCGCACCCTGCCCGTAAAGCAGCAGTGCAGCACCCGAGGCGACAAAGCCGATGGCCGCAAAGACCCTTTGCCCGCTGACCAGCAGCAGCACCATAGAGGCGAACATCAGAAGGGCGATGGTCTCGTAACTCATTCAATCGGCCTCCCGCGCAGCGTCGCGATATGTTTGAACACCAGCGAGAACGCCTGCAGCAGCATCAGCACCAGACAGACCACCATCAGCGCCTTGATCGGAATGACCGAGGGGTTCCACATCGAAAACCGCCGCTCATCCGTTTCAATCGCGTATTTCAGACTGCTGATAGAGCCCATCAGCATGACGCAAAGATAGAAGATCAGGCACCAGATCGTCACCAGATCCAGTCGCGCCTTGCCACGTTCGGACAGGCTGGCATAAAGCAGATCCATCCGCACATGATCGTTGTTTTTCAGCGTGAACGGCCCGCCAAGGAAATAGTAAGCTGCCAGTGTGAATTGAGTCAGTTCTATCGCCCAATGGACCGGCATGTTGATGACATTGCGCGTTACTGCATCCAGTAAAAGCGTCGCGATCATCAGGAAGATCAGAGATGCGGCCAACCAGCCGGCCCAATCACTGATCCTGTCCACCGCGCGGACATATCCGCGGATCACATTCGGCATTGGCACCCCATCCCTGTTTGCTTCACTATTAACATAACAGCCTGACCGAACATTCGCCGAGTTGGGCGCGCATATGCGCGGGTATGGATTCATCGGTAATCAAAAGGCCAATCCTCGCGGTCGGGCAAACGGTGAAGGCGGCCCGACGCTCCAGCTTGCTGCTGTCAGCCAACACGATCAGGTTTTGTGCATTGGCGATCATCGCGCGCGCGATCTGGGCCTCATCATGGCTGGCATCCATTGCGCCGATCTCTGCCGAAAAGGCGGCAGCGGTCAGGATGCAGTGATCGACCTGATATTCCGCGATCTGGTTCAGCACGGACGGTCCGACGGTCTGCGCATTGCCCGCAACGTATCTGCCCCCCAACAAATGAACCGACGCATCAGAATCCGCCATCGCCAGTGCGTCGGCAAGCCGGCAGGAGTTCGTAATAATCGTCAGGCCACTGATTTCGGCGAGGGCCGGGGCTGCCGCCAAAGTGGTGGAGCCGGTATCAATAAAAAGCGTCGCGCCGGCTTCTATCTCCTTGGCGAGCAATCGGCCGATTTTCGTCTTTTGCTCACTAGCCTGCGCGGTGCGCACTTCCATGCTCGGTTCAGTCAAAAGCCGCGCCGTTCGCGCCCCGCCATGAACTTTCAGAATGCGGCCCGTTTCGGCCAGTCGTGCCAGATCACGGCGGATCGTTTCGGTCGAAACGGCGAAATGCACGGCCAGATCCTCGACACTGGCCGAACCCTCATTTCTGATCAAGATTTCAATCTGCAAACGTCGTTCGCGCGGCTTCATCTGTTGTCTGCCCCTCTGACCAGAGCCAAGCCGCCGATTACGACCGTGTCAACGAATTTTTCACAGTCAATTGATTATTTTTGCCCGTTTCCACGAATTAGCAAATTTCGTTTGCCCGTTTGGTCAAAATCTGTATAGTTCCGCAGCAGCATGTGACAAGCGGAGTGTACGTCGTGGCTGGTTACGATGTGGCCATCGTGGGTGCCGGTATTGTCGGCTGCGCACTTGCCCGTCGCTTCGCCATAGACGGTGCGCGGGTCGTGCTGCTGGAAAAGGCGCATGACGTTCTGGATGGGGCGTCCAAGGGCAACAGCGCGATTCTGCACACTGGCTTCGACGCCCCTGCCAATTCGCTGGAACTTGACTGTATCAAAGCAGGCTATGCCGAATATGTGGAAATCCACCGACGGATGAACCTGCCGCTGGATCGTTGCGGCGCGCTTGTGCTGGCGTGGAACGATGAACAGGTTGCGGCCCTGCCGGGGCTGATGGCGCAGGCGCGCGAGAATGGCGTTGAAGACATCCAGCCAATGGATCGCGCGTCGCTGCTGCGGGCAGAGCCGCAGCTGGCCCACCGTGTCAGGGCCGGTTTCCGCGTCCCGCGAGAAGCCCTGATTGATCCGTGGTCCGCCGCACATGCCTATTTGTATCAGGCGGTGCAGCACGGTGCGGAATTGCGCTGCCGCGCTGCGCTGACCGCTGCCGACAGGTTGGGTGAACGCTGGCGGCTGGACACGACAGCGGGCGCGGTAGAGGCCGGTCTGGTCATCAACGCGGCGGGTCTTTGGGGGGATCATGTCGAACGTATCCTGACCGGCGAAAGCTGGTTTCAGATCCGCCCGCGCAAGGGGCAGTTCGTGGTTTACGACAAACCCGCGGCAGCGCTCGCCCGTCACATTCTGCTGCCGGTCCCGTCAAAGATCACCAAGGGCGTTGTCGTTTGCCGCACGGTCTTCGGTAACCTGATTGTCGGACCCACAGCGGAAGAGCAGGATAGCCGCGAGGTGGCGTCGCTGGACAGCCAGACCATGCGAGATTTGCAAAAGACGGGTGAAACCATTCTGCCTGCGCTTGCAGGTCATGAGGTGACGGCGGCCTATGCCGGATTGCGTCCCGCGACCGAGGAGAAGGGGTACCGGATACGGGCCGATCTGTCGCGGGGTCTGGTGACAGTGGGCGGCATCCGCTCGACCGGCTTGTCGGCAGCACTCGGCATCGCAAGGCATGTCGCGGATCTGGTGGGTCTGCGGGCGGGGGAAGCACAGCATTGGCCGCATATGCCAATGCTGGCGCAAGAGGCGCAACGGGATTTCCTGCAGCCCGGAAATGGCGGTATCGCCTGCCATTGCGAGCTTGTCACAAGAAGGGAGATTGAGGCGGCAATGTCAGCGCCCGCCCCGGCAAACTCTCTGGCCGGACTGAAACGCAGGACGCGCGTGACGATGGGGCGCTGTCAGGGCTTTGGCTGCACGGCCGAATTGTCCCGTATGACCGAGGGGCGCTTTACGCAGCCAATGACCCGCGGCGATCCCGATGCAGACTGACATTGCCATCATCGGCGCCGGCCCGGCAGGGCTGGGCGCAGCGGCAGAGCTTGGACGGATCGGGGCCGGACATGTCACCGTGATAGAGCGAGAGCAGGTTCCGGGCGGCGTTCCCCGACATTGCGGACATTCGCCATTCGGCATGCGGGAATTCCATCGCATAATGGGCGGAAAGACATATGCCGCGCGGCTGACAGCGGCGGCGGAGGCGGGCGGTGCCACGATCATGTGCAACACCACGGTAACGGCACTGGCTGACGGTCCGGAATTGCAGCTGACCGGACCAGAGGGCACCTTCACACTCAGCGCGCGCGCGGTGCTGATTGCGACCGGAACGCGGGAAGCCAGCCGTGTTCAGCGCATGATCGGGGGCCAGAAGCCAGGTGGTGTCATCCCGACGGGCGCGCTTCAGGGGCTGGTGCATCTGAACAAGCAGGTGCCGTTTCGTCGCCCGGTCATTCTCGGCACCGAGCTCGTCAGCTTTTCGGCGCTGCTGACGTGCAGGCAGGCAGGTATCAAGCCCGTTGCGATGATAGAGCAGGGGCCGCATGTGATTGCCCGCAGTCCGGCTGCTTTGTTGCCACGCGTTTTGGGCGTGCCCATCCACCTGAATACGAATATCGCGGCAATTCACGGTCGTGAGCGTGTGACCGGTGTGACATTGACCGGAGCGCAGGGAGGCCGTGAACTGGAATGCGATGGTGTTTTGCTGACCGGCGCGTTCCGCTCGGAAGCGGCGTTGCTGGCCGCATCGGGCGGTGTGATCGACACGGCCTCGACCGGACCGGTTGTGGACAGTTTTGGGCGGATTTCCATGCCGGGCTATTTCGCTGCGGGGAATCTTCTGCGTCCTGTGGAAACGGCTGGTGCCTCATGGGCAGAGGGTAAGCGGGCGGCGCATGCGATCCACGCTTTCCTGCGCGACGAATTGCCAGACCGTTCCCTTAACCAGACCCTGACAATAGCCAGCGACACCATTCGCTATGCCTTGCCGCAGCATATCGCGCCCAGCGGACCCGGGCGGCATCAGCAAATCCTGCTTCGTGTTACCCGTCCAGTCAAAGGTGAGTTGCGCCTTAGCCAGAACGGACAGATCATATCAAGGCGGCGCGTCAACGCCATGCCAGAGCGGCGCATCACACTTGACCTTCCCGAACAGCCCGGCACGGGCGCCTTTGTTCTGTCGCTAGAGGAGGCTGCATGAATATCCTCGCCATCGACCAAGGCACCACCTCGACCCGTGCCTTGCTGCATGACGGTGAGGTTCTGCGTCCGGTTTGTCAAAAGGCGCATCGTCAGATCATGCCCGCCAAGGGTCATGTCGAACATGATCCCGATGAACTGCTGGCAAATCTTGACGAGGCACTGAAGACCGATGCCGATCTGGTCGGGCTGGCCAATCAGGGTGAAAGCTGTCTGGCATGGGACGCAAGGGACGGCAGGCCCGTCAGCCCTGTCATCGTCTGGCAGGATGACAGGACGGCAGCTGAAACAGCCCATCTGCAGGCCGACGGGCTTGGGCCAGAGGTAATGTCGCGCGCGGGACTGCCGCTTGATCCATATTTCTCGGCCTCCAAGCTGGGCTGGATCTTGCGCAACTGCTCTGAGGCTGCCGAACTGGCCCGGCAGGGGCGGCTGCGCATGGGTACGACCGATGCGTTTTTCCGCGACCGCCTGACCGGGAGGTTTCAGACAGATATCGCGACCGCATCGCGCACATCGCTGATGAATATCGAGACGGGACAATGGGACGAAGAATTGTGCCGCATGTTCGGTGTGAACCGCGCCTGTTTGCCGGAGATCACCGATACAGCCGGCGATCTGGGCGTTCTGCCGAATGGCGCGCGCCTTGTTGTCAGTATCGTCGATCAGCAGGCGGCACTTTACGGGCATGATTGTCGCGTGCCGGGCGCGGCAAAGATCACCTTCGGCACCGGCGCATTTGTGCAATGCGTAACAGACAGGCTGGTGAAGCCCGCACAGCCGGGACCGCTGCCCACCATAGCGTGGCGATTGCCGGGACAGGGGGTTCGTTATGCCTTGGATGGTGCCGTTTATACCGCAGCTGCGGCAATAGACTGGGCAAGGTCGCTTAACCTCTTCCGCGATTACGACGAAATCGGCAGCTTCGCAAAACCCGCAGCCATTGACCGGCAGCTTGTGTTTCTGCCCGCGCTCGCCGGACTGGCCTGTCCGCATTGGGATCGGAAGGCGCGTGGGTCATGGTTCGGGATGTCGCTGGAACATGGCGCGCACGACCTTATGCAGGCGCTTCTGGAAGGGGTGGCGATGCGCACGGCAGAGGTCGTGCAGGCAATAGCGGCAGAGCAGGCCATCACATCGCTTTCGGTCGATGGCGGGATGGCGCAGAATGACTATTTGCTGAGTTTCCTGGCTGGTCTGTTGCCGCAGCCCGTTTCCCGCGCCCGTGAAACCGAAAGCACGGCACTTGGGCTGGTCCATATGGCGCTTGATGCAGAAGGAACAGACCGGCCGGCGCCGATTTCACACCAACCTGTTCGGCCGGTTGAGGCAGACAGACGACTTGCAGATGGTCGGATGGCAAAATTTGCCCTTATCCGAGAGCGGCTGTCATCCCTGTCGCATGAGCTGGCGGCGCTGAAATAGCCGCCCACGCTCAGTGCATCTCTGCTTTCGGAACAAGCCGAGAAGCTGCCCATCCAATGCCCGCACCGACACAAAGCGGCCCGACCGCCGCGCCGCCGAGGATCAGGAAGGCAATCAGAACAGCGGCGAGGGGTTTGCCCATCCCGGCGCTCAGCGCGGCGACCATGCCCGCGACAAGCGCAGGCGTCGGCGGCAGATCGGGCATGACCCAAAGAACCGCGCCGCCGGCAGCCGCGCCGATAAACAACAGCGGAAATGCCGCGCCACCCCGCCAGCCCGCAGCCAGACACAGCGCCAGTGCAAGGGCCTTGAGCAGTGACAAACCAAGCAACGCGGCCATGCCGGATTGGCTGCCCCATTCAAGCATCGCCTCCAGCTCATGATGACCGGAAAAGCGCAGGATCGGCCACGTGCTTGCAAGCGCCGCAAAGATCAGCGTGCCGACCATTGTCTGCACCACCGTATTGCCCAGCCCGTTCAGAAAAGCCTTCAGCGCCGGAAGCAATATGACGAAAGCCAGACCCGCCGCCGCGCCAAGCAGCGCGGGCACGACGGAAAACAGGATATCGCTGCCATTCTGGATCGGGGCATATTCGGGCAGCGAAATGCGCAGCGAAGCCTCTGGCAGCAAGTGATTTGTCGTAAACAGGAAGCCGAACAGTCCCGTCAGCGCGGCAAGATATAATTGCCAGCGAGGTGCCTCGGGGTGTTCCTGCGCAATCGCCGCACCGGCAGGCGGGGATCCATACAGGCCACCCAACGCGCCCGCGACGCCAGATTCCGCCAGCATCCGCGCCTCGGCATTGCTGTGCGCAAGACGATAGCCGATCAGGATCGACAGGGTTTCAACCACCGCAAGAATCCCCGCCTCTGGCCCGATAGCACCGCCAAAACCAACCGCGACAATCGCCATGGCGGCCATGATCAGTGTCGCTTTTCGGGCTTTTGCCTTTGGGTCGCGCATCTCGGTGATCTGCGCTGCCAGATCCTCGCCATCATGAATATGGCGCAGGGCGGCAATCAGTGCACCGCCTGCCGTAATCATCAGAAAAATATACCACCCTGCGTCGGGCCCGGACCACACAAGGCCAGAGACGAGACCCATCAGCCACAGCACAATCGCGGCAATGATGCCAGCGACAAGCCCGTATATCGCTGCGAGGAACGCCATTCTCATTCTTTGTCCGTTCGGTGATCTGCGCGCCTGACGATGCTGTCACCAATCGCTGTTGCTGTGGTCACGAACAGGCCCAACCCGCACAGGACATAGCCACTGGTGAACAGCTTGCCGATCGCAGTTTGGGGGGCGAAGTCGCCATAGCCGACGGTAGAGATCGTGATGACCGAAAAGTAGATTGCATCAATCCAGCCCCAACCCTCGACCCAGTGGTAAAAGACCGACGCACCTGCGATCAGCAGGCCGGTCAGCGCAATCAGGAAACGGACCTGCCTGCTGGCAAAGGCGGCGCGGATGCCGCTGAATATATCACCGATCCCGCCAGCAATATGACGCAGCAACCTCAGCAATGGTGTCTCCTGCCGTTTCAGGTGATGGCGGGATGGGTCCGCCGGAACATGCCCATCAGGACAAGGCCCAGCCCCGTGGCCAGAAGCTCGATGCCCAGCAGCACACCGAAATTGGGGTTCAGCCCGATCATCAGGACAAGGCCAAGAAACAGTGAGACGCCGCCCGCGCCGACGACCAGCGGCATATTCTGCTCACCCTTCATCGCTTGCGCCGCATATATTTTGGCAGCACCAGAGGCCAGCAGCAGCAAAACGATCACGATGCGCAGCAGTCTGCTTTGCGCGGGGTCGCCGAAAAACAGAAACAGCGCCAGCAAAAGTGCAACCGCCGCAATCGCGCCAGAGCGGATGCGCGCGCCCGTGGTCAGGGATTTCCACGCCGCCCAGCCTTGCAAGGCAGCGACGATGATCAGCGCCCACCCCACCAGCGTCACTGTCGTTACCGCCGCGCCTGTCGGGTTGATAAGTGCGAAAAGCCCGCCGATCAGGGCAGCAAGGCCGGCGGCCAGCATAGGCATCCAAGACTTCATCTGAAAACTCCCTTATACATATGGCCTGTTCCGAGGCTGTCAGAAATCCGGCCATCCAACAAGCTGACTTCGGTGACGGGCGGCTTCTCAGAGGTCGCGCGCCTGCTTAACCTCGAACGGCTCGACATTTTCGGCCAGAAGCACGGCAAATGGCCGCGTCGATTCAAAATTGGCCATGATGATCGCGATGATCGAGGTCAGCGGAATGGCCAGAATTGCCCCCGCGACGCCCCATACCGACGACCACAGCGCCAGTGCGACCATGACCACGAAGGGCGACATATTCACCTTGCG
The DNA here is from genome assembly GCF_027913035.1 of Paracoccus albus. Lineage (NCBI taxonomy): Bacteria > Pseudomonadati > Pseudomonadota > Alphaproteobacteria > Rhodobacterales > Paracoccaceae > Paracoccus > Paracoccus albus. The sequence goes on along the minus strand of NZ_CP115776.1, from coordinate 123,212 downwards.
GCCGACCATGCGAGGCTCCAGCACATTGCCGACCCAGATCTGCGCCGCCGTCAGCAGCGCCGCGATAACCAGTGTTTTCTGGACAGATCCGAATTGCGCCATGCTGAGCACGACCGGAAAGATCACACCCAGCATAGAGCCGACATAGGGGATATAGTTCAAAAGCGCGATCAGCACCGCCCAGAACAGTGCGAAATCGACACCAAGAATGGTCATCGCAACGAATGAGATCACGCCGAGAATTGCGTTCACCAGCGTTTTGACAGCGATATATTCGCTGATCGCGTCGTTGATATCGGCGATGATATTGCTGGCCCTGCGTGCACGTTCCCCTGGCAAAGCGACGGCGATTTTATGCGCGAACCCGCCGCGCTCGCTCATCAGGAAGGTGGCGTAGACCAGCACCATGAACATCAGCCCCGCCGCAGAGCTGATAGAGGACAGCACCGCAGTCGCAATTTCGCGGATCGGCAGAGATTGGCGCATCCTCTCGATCATCTGATCCAGATCGGGCCGGTCCGAAAGGCCAAGCATACGGGTCATATCCGAATAGAGCATGTCGATGTTCTGCTGGTATTCCGGCAGTTTCGCACTGACCTGAGAAGCGGTCGACATCATCACCCCGCCCAGCCAGAAGGCGACGACCAGAAAACCGACCAGCACCAACATGCGCCGCGCCCATTCCGGCGCGCGCCCGACAAGCGGGACGCGCCGCAGCGCATCGCTGGCCTCGACCAGTACATAGACAGAGATGACGGCGATGATGATCGGCAGAAGGAAGGATTTGCCGACGATCATGAAGCGCCCGGCCAGCGTAATCAGCAGCAGGGAAAGAACGACACCGAACAGGCCCCGCAACGGGTCGGATCTCTGAAACATGCGCCACCCCGCTTCTTGCGGCGCGAGAGGGTCCTGATGCGCCGTTTGCGTTTTGGTGAAGGATTGCACGGCAACTGGCAGAGGTCCATGCCCCGCCGGATAAGTCACTGGCAGGTCAGCACGACAGCGAAATCCGGTGCAAACGGGCTCGGTGCACTACCCCTTGCGCGTTTTTAAAGGCAAGGTGGTGACGCATCAGATTTCTATCACTGCAAATTTTACAGGGCATCGGAATGAACTGGAAGAAGCCGTTTGGTATCTCACTCTTACCGTTCTTTGTGGGGCTGTTGTTCTTCTCTGCCTCATTGACACCATCGCTGATTCCGCGCGGCTGGCTGCTGCAGGGGGTACTGGGTGGCACGGTCGCGGCGCTTGGCTATATGGCCGGGCGGCTGGTGCTGACCTTATGGCGGCAGATGGCCCTGCCAAGGCTGCGCGGAACGGCTTTTGTCATTGGTCATCTCGCGGTCGGTCTGCCCGTGCTGGCGATCCTCATCTATTCACTTATGAATGAGGTGCCGTGGCAGAACTCTATCCGGACGCGCATGGGGATGGAGCCTCTTGAATCTGTCAATATGTTCCAGATGCTGGCGCTTGCGGCGCTGATATTTGTGCTGCTTTACATGATCGGTGCATTGGTCCGCCTGCTGTTCGACCGCACACGGCATTGGCTGTACCGCTTCATGCCAGAGCGGACGGCGAATATCGCCGGGCTTCTGATCGTTGGGTTCATCCTGCTGGTTGCGACCCGTGACGGTATCGTTGATCGCATGATCGGCTTCTTCGACAAAAGCTATACGCTCGCGCAGGATCTTTTCGAAAACGCACCGCCGCCGCCGACGGACCCCGATATTCCGGGCAGCACGGCGTCTCTGATCAACTGGGGGGCGATGGGCCAGCCCGGCCGAAATTTTGTCACCACCGGACCGGGGACAGAGGCGATTGCCGCATTCAGTGGCGACACCGCGATGAAGCCCTTGCGCGTCTATGTCGGTTTGGCCGATGCCAAGACACCGCAGGAGCGGGCTGATCTGGCGCTTGCCGAGTTGCGCCGTATCGGCGGGTTTGAACGCGAGGTCCTGATCGTCGCGATGCCGACCGGCACCGGATGGCTGGATCCTGCCAGTTTCGACGTGCTGGAATATATGCATGGCGGCAATATCGCCTCTGTTGCGGTGCAGTATTCCTATCTTCAATCGCCTCTGGCGCTGATTCTCGAAACCGATGCCGGGCTGGCACAAGCGCGCGCATTGGTCAGCACCATCCACAGCTACTGGCGCAGCCTGCCTGAAGATCACCGGCCCGAGCTGTATATGCACGGCCTCAGCCTTGGGGCCTGGGCCTCGATGTATGGCACTGATCTGGAGGCATTGCTGGACGATCCCATCGACGGCGCGCTTTGGGTCGGCCCGCCGTTCCCGTCGGCCCGCTGGAACGAGGCGATGGCCGCACGCAATCCCGATACGCCCTATATCGCACCCGATGTCGGAGAGGGGCGTCTGTTCCGTTTCACCAGTCACACGAAACCGGCAGGCGGACCCGATGGCTGGGGCAGCATGCGGCTGATGTTCCTGCAATATTCAAGCGATCCCATCGTCTTCTACCAGCCCAGTTCGTTGTGGCGCCCGCCCGTATGGATGACGGAACCCCCGGCAGAGGATGTGTCACCCTATCTCAGCTTTATGCCGGTGGTGACGCAGTTCCAGCTTGCGCTTGATATGGCCATCGCGCTCAGCGCGCCGTCAGGGCATGGACATTCCTATTATGCACGTGACTATATCGGTGCCTGGCTGGCTGTGACCGCGCCGGATGGTTGGACGCAGGCCGATACGGACAGGCTGATGGCAAGATGCGACAACGAGAAACAGCAGGGATGCGACAACTGAACAAACGACGGCTCTGGCTTTTCGTGTTGGCCGGTTTTCTTGGCGTATTATTGCTTGCCGCCGCGCTGAATTCGCTGCGGAACTGGGCCGGGATTGCGATTGACGAAGATACCCCGGAACAGCGTCTGGCCCTGCTGTCACCGGACTGGCGCATGGTTCCGGATGATGCGGCGATTGCCGAAGCGGGATCGGTTCTGTTGTCTGGGTGCGACGGTGTGCACGACAACATGGATTATTGGGGACAGGTGCTGGCCGGGCGCGGTTATCCTGGTCTGATCGTCGACAGCCATAAGCCGCGCGATTTCGATAAGCTGGAAAGCTGGCGACTGCTGTGCATGGGACAGGTGCTGCCCGGTGCTGAAAGGGCAGGGGACATTGCAACTGCGATGGCCGAAAGCGAGCGAGAGGATGTGATCCTTCTGGGGGCCTCTCACGGTGGGTGGTCGGTGCTGGAGTTTCTGCGGCAAAGCAGTGCGGGAGAGTTGCCGCCGGGATTGTCGGCATGGCCCGCCCCGGCACGATCGCTGCATGACAGGATCGCTGCGGCGATTGTGATCTACCCCTATTGCGGCGTTCTGAATGGCGCGGCAGAGGGTGACTGGTCCGAAATGCCGCCCATTCTGATGATCCTTGCTGGCGAGGATGAGCTGAAGGTCACCCCCGCCTGTCAGCGAATGGCCGAAGACCTGCGCGAACGCGGTGCCGATCTGGAACTGGTCCTCTACGAAGATGCCGGTCACGGCTTTGAGCAGGAAGAGCGTGCGCCCTTCTCGCTGCTGGAATTTCGGCCCGAACTGCGCGAGCAGGCGACGGAAGAGGTGAACGGATTTCTGGATGCCCACGGGTTATAGATCGTTCAGTCCAGCTGCACCGACTGTTCCCCACGCAACGCGAAGGGTGAGGTGACACCCAGAAGCGCCATATCCCGGTCGATCTCTTCGCGCAGCAGCTTTGCGGCATGGGCGACGCCCGGAATGCCATGTGTCGCCGCAGCATAAAGGAACGGGCGACCGACAAGGGTGAAATCGGCGCCCAGCATGATCGCTTTCAGCACATCGGTTCCGCGCCGGATACCGCCATCAACGATCACGACCATTTCGGGCACCGCTTCGCGTATCTGCGGCAGCACCCGCAGCGGGGAAACCGTGCCGTCAAGCTGCCGTCCACCGTGGTTAGAGACGATGATTGCATCGCATCCGGCGTCACTTGCCGCCACGGCATCGCCCGGATGCATCACACCCTTAACGATCAGCTTGCCCGACCAGAGATCGCGAATGCGGCGGATATGATCCCATGACAGCTTGTCACGCGCGATGGTCGAGCGCACGAGGTCGCGGGAAAACAGCGGTGGGCCTTGCACGGCTTCCATATTCTCGAAATGGGGCATACCGCGTTTCACAATCTCTTTGCCCAAAGTGCCGATGCTCCAGCGGGGATGGGTAAAGCCCTGCCATGCAAGCCGCGCCGACATCCGGAATGGGGCATCGAACCCGTTGCGGGCGTTGTTTTCACGGTTGCTGGCCACGGGCACATCGCCGGTCACAACAAGCCTGTCGAACCCGGCATGTTTCAGACGTTCCAGCAATGGCCGGATGCGGTTATCATCGCCGGGGATATAGGCCTGAAACCAACGGCTGCCACCTTCCTTTGCCACGCGTTCCAGCGGCGTCAGCGAGGCTGCGGAACAGATCGCAAATATCCCAGCCTCCGCCGCGCCTTTCGCCAATGCCACATCGCCGTCAAAGGCCGCGACAGCACTGAAGCCCATTGGTGCGATGGCAAAGGGTGACGCGATATCTTCATCGAAAAGGCGCGTTGTCTGATCGCGCTCGGATACATCCTGAAGGATGCGTGGGCGAAAACCCATGCTGTTAAAAGCGTTGCGATTGGCATTCAGGCTGGCATTGTTTTCAACGCCGCCGCTGACATATCCGAATATCGCCCTTGGCAGCAAACGCCGCGCCGCCGGTTCGAAATCGTCAAGCGCAAGAAACCGCTGCAAGCGGCGCGGCACCGTGACCGGCTTGCGGCGTGAAATTGAAACCGGATCGCTCATTCGCCTGCCTCATTCACCTGATTGACGCAAAGATGAGGCAGCATTGCGGATAGCCGCGCCTATGACAATGACCTGGCCGAAGGCAACCAATACCGCGCTTGATATCGGCCGGCATGGTGCTAGCCTGCCGCCAAATCCAAACATCAGGAGATGTCAGATGAACAATCCCTTTGCGATGACGAGAAGAGGGTTTCTGTCCGCAAGCGTTGCCGGTGTCGGCGCGGTCATGCTTCATCCGTTTTCGGCGCGCGCTCAGGCCGGGCAGGCGCATTTGCGCATCATGGAAACGACGGACCTGCATGTTCACATCTGGCCCTATGATTACTACGCCGATAAGCCGGTCGATACCGTCGGCGTGGCCCGCACGGCTTCCCTGGTAAACGCGGTCCGGTCAGAGGCCACCAACTCTGTCCTTCTGGACAATGGCGACTTCCTGCAGGGCAACCCGCTTGGCGATTACATCGCTTATGAACGCGGGATGGATCAGGGGCAGATGCATCCGATCATAACCGCAATGAACGAAGTTGGGGTGGATGCCGGGACGCTGGGCAACCATGAATTCAACTATGGGCTGACATTCCTTAAAAACGCTCTGGCCGGTGCGAATTACCCGGTCGTCTGCTGCAACGTGGTGACGGCAGAGGGCGAGACACCGGATACCGATGAAACGCTGGTGCCCCCCTACACGATTCTCGAACGCGAACTGACCGATGGCGCAGGGGAAACACACCCGATCCGCATCGGCCTGATCGGCTTCGTACCTCCGCAGATCATGCAATGGGACCGCAAGCATCTGGAGGGCAATGTGACCACGCGTGGCATCGTTCCGGCGGCAGAGGCATGGGTGCCGAAGCTGCGCGGTGAAGGCGTCGATCTGGTTATCGCGCTGTCCCATTCCGGCATTGATCCGCTGCCCCTGGCCGAGGATGCAGAAAACGCGTCGCTTGCCTTGGCGGGTGTTGACGGTATCGACGTTGTCCTGACCGGCCACCAGCATCTGGTTTTCCCCGGCCCCGATTACGAAGCGCTAGAAGGCGCTGACATTACCGCAGGGACTCTGAACGGCAAGCCTGCCGTCATGGCCGGGTTCTGGGGCAGCCATATGGGCCTGGTCGACCTGTTGCTGGAACGTGATGGGGACGGCTGGAGCATCGCCAGCCACACGGTAGAGGCACGCCCGATCTATGAACGTGACGCGGATCGCAATGTGGTACCGCTGGTCGAAAGCGTCGCGGCGGTGGAGGAAAGCGTTGCTGCCGAACATCAGGCCACGCTTGATTATGTGCGGCAGTCGGTGGGCCAGACCTCGGCACCGCTTTACAGCTATTTCGCGCTCGTTGCCGATGATCCAAGTGTTCAGATCGTCACCAATGCGCAAAGCTGGTATATCGAACAGATGATGGCCGGGACCGAGCATGAGGGCCTGCCGATCCTGTCTGCCGGTGCGCCGTTCAAGGCAGGTGGCCGTGGCGGGCCGGAATATTATACCGACGTGCCTGCGGGCGATATTGCCATCAAGAACGTGGCGGACCTCTATCTTTACCCCAACACGATCCGCGCGGTGAAAATCACCGGACAGCAGGTCAAGGACTGGCTGGAACGCAGCGCCGGAATGTTCAATCAGATCACACCCGGTCAGGCTGATCAGCTTCTGCTGAACCCTGAATTCCCCAGCTATAATTTTGATGTGATCGACGGGGTCGAATATCAGATCGACCTGTCTCAGCCCTCGAAATACGACAATGACGGGGCAGTGGTGAACGAAGGCGCGAACCGCATCGTCAACCTGACCTTTGACGGGCAGCCCATTGACCCTGCTGCTGAATTCATCGTCGCCACCAACAACTATCGCGCGGGCGGTGGCGGCAGCTTCCCCGGCAATGACGGCTCTACCATCGTGTTCGAAGGCCCGGACACCAATCGCGACATCATCGTGCGCTACATCGTTGAGCAGGGCACGATAGACCCGGAGGCAGACAGCAACTGGTCTTTTGCCCCGCTGGAAGGGACAAGCGTACTGTTCGACACCGGCCCGAAAGCTGCGGACTATCTGGCAGAGGTGAAGGGACTGACCATCGAACCGGCGGGCGAAGGCGAAGAAGGCTTCGCGCGGTTCCGCATCACGCTTTAATCTGGCTGATCGCGAACATCGTAGGCGAGGCAGGGATCCAGGATCACCTGCCCGTCACCCGCACCGGCGAAACCGCCGGCCAACAGGACTTTTTGATCTTTCACGATCTCATGCGGTTCATAGGTCACACAAATGACCTGAACGTCCTTTTCGGGGCACATGAAAAGATAGGCCAAAACGCCATCATATTCGCTGGCTAGCAGCTCTCCTTCTATGGCCATACTGATCCGCCCGTCGTAATCGGGAACATCATCCAACCAGCCGCGAAGCGAGCCGCATGTAGCCGGAGTTTCGGGGAAAGCCTCTCCGATAACGAAAGGGCCGTCGGGGTCGACAACGGGCGCCGCAGCGGCCGCAATTGTCGATGCAAGAAGCACGACGATGAAACGCATTGGCTCTCTCCGTTTGCAAAATTGACGGTTGTGCCACAACCAACGCGAAGCCTAGAAAATCGGTTCAACTCGTTTAAGGTTGAGCGACAAACTGCCAAGCGGGGAAATGATGGATCTCAACAGCGATATGGGCGAAAGCTTCGCCGCCTGGAAAATGGGCGATGATGCGGCAATGCTGGATATCGTGACCTCGGCCAATATCGCCTGCGGCTTTCACGCCGGTGACCCGGCCGGTATCCTTGATACGCTGAGGGACGCCGCTGGGAACGGCGTCGCCGTGGGGGCGCATGTCGGCTATCGCGACCTTGCCGGTTTCGGTCGCCGCGCGATGGATATCCCTGCGCGGGAGCTGACGGCAGATGTGATCTATCAGCTTGGCGCGCTTGACGGGCTGGCGCGGTCGGCGGGAACGCGCCTGCGCTATGTCAAACCGCATGGGGCGCTGTACAATACCATCGCGCAAGGCGGTTCTCAGGCGGCTGCGGTGATTGCGGCGATACGCGTCTATGATCCGTCGCTGCCTTTGCTTGCGCTTGCCGGATCGCCCATTGTCGAACAAGCCCGCGCCGCTGGCCTGACGGTGGTGGGAGAGGCGTTTGCCGACCGTGGCTATCAGCCGGATGGACAGCTTGTCTCACGCCGTGCCAAAGGGGCCGTGCTGCACGATCCGGACGAAATTGCCGCCCGTATGCTGCGCTTTGCCCGTGACGGCGTCATCGCGGATGTGGAGGGGCGCGATATCCGGCTGGACGCGCAGTCGATCTGCGTTCACGGCGACAGCCCCGGTGCCGTCAGCATCGCGCGCACCATCCGCAGTGCCTTTGACAGTGAAGGCATCGCACTGTCGCCCTTCGTCCGGATGGACAGCTGAGGATGCGTTTTCTGCCCGCCGGCGGTGATGCCCTGCTGGTTCAACTGGATAATCTGGATCAGGTGCTGGCGCTTTTCGCCAGCCTGACCGCCAATCTGCCGAACGGCGTGGCAGAACTTGTTCCTGCGGCGGAAACGCTTGCCGTCACCTATGATCCGAACGTGGTCACGGCAGAGCGGCTTGCGGCAGAAATAAGTTTGCGCGATCTTTCCGCACAGACCCAGACAAGGGGCCGAGAAGTCGAGATTCCGGTGCACTATGACGGGGAAGATCTGGAAGAGGTCGCCAGCCTGACCGGCCTGTCGCGGGCAGACGTGATTGCACGCCACGGCGAAACGGCCTGGCTTGCCGCATTCAACGGCTTTGCCCCCGGTTTCTGCTATCTCGCCGGGGGCGATCCGGCGCTGAACGTGCCCCGCCGGTCAAGCCCGCGCACCGCTGTTCCTGCGGGTTCGGTGGCGTTGGCCGGCAGTTTCAGCGCTGTCTATCCGCAGGACAGCCCCGGCGGCTGGCAATTGATCGGCACAACCCCGCTGCCGATGTGGGATATCACCCGCGATCCGCCCGCATGGCTGAAACCAGGTGACAGCGTGCGCTTCGTCGATCTGGCGCAGCCGGGTGTCAGCTTTTCGCTGCCGCCCGCGCCGCCTGTGCAAAAGCCGGCAAAGCCGGATGCGCGTCTGGACATTATTGCGGCACCCTTCCCGGCGCTGATGCAGGATCAGGGGCGCAACGGACAACTGGCGCAGGGAATAGCGGCATCGGGTGCGGTGGATGCCGGGGCATTCCGGTCGCTGAACCGCCTGCTCGGCAATCCCGCAGGCACCGCCGCGCTAGAGCTTGTCGGTGGCGGGCTGCGCCTTCGCGCAACGACGCCCTGCACAATGGCGCTTGCCGGAGCACCGCGCAGCGTCACGCTCAATGGCAATATCAGCCTGCCTTCACATACGGCCTTTGCGGTGGATGCGGGGGATGAGGTCGCGATCGGTGGCCCTGAAAATGGGATGTACGGCTATCTTGGTGTGCGTGGCGGGTTCGCCGTGGCGCCGGTTCTGGACAGCGCCGCCACAGATACGCTGGCCCGGATCGGCCCGGATGTGCTGAAGGCCGGGGACTGGGTCGGGCTTGCGCGGGCCCGAAGCGAGGCTGTGGGACCGCCACTGCCCTTGCCCGCCTTGCCGCGATCAGGCGACGTGGTAGAGATTGACGTCATCATGGGCCCCCGCACGGACTGGTTCGCGGGTCCGGAAATAGACAGCTTTCTGAACCAGACCTGGATCGTTACACAGCAATCCAGCCGCATCGGCAAGCGGCTTGAGGGGGTGCCCCTTCGTCGCGCGGACAGTCGCGAATTGCCAAGTGAGGCGACGATGACTGGCGCCATCCAGATCCCTCATTCCGGCCAGCCGGTGTTGTTCCTGCCCGACCACCCGCTGACAGGTGGCTATCCGGTCATTGCCACCGTCGCGCCACATCACCTTGATCTTGTCGCGCAGGCCCCACCCGGTGCAAAGCTGCGCTTCCGGGCCACCGCCCCCTTTGCCGAGATCACGCCGCAGAAAGGCCAGCCATGAAGAAGATCCTTATCGCCAATCGTGGGGAAATCGCGCTGCGCGTGATCCGCGCCTGCCGGGACTATGGCCTGCAATCCATCGCCGTCTATGCCGATCAGGACGCCGACGCTTTGTATCTGCGCCATTCGGATCAGGCGTTCTCACTTCCCGGAAAAACCCCGGCGGAGACCTATCTGAACGCAGATGCTCTGCTTGACGTTGCGCGGCGGGCAGGGGCGGATGCGGTGCATCCCGGCTATGGCTTTCTGTCGGAAAGCGCGGATTTCGCGCGGGCCGTGACGGATGCAGGGCTGATCTGGATCGGTCCGTCGGCCGACACGATTGCACGGCTGGGCGACAAGATTGCGGCGCGTGAGATTGCGCGTTCCGTCGGTGCACCGCTTGTGCCGGGCAGAGATGGCCCGGTCAGCAATGCTGCGGAAATCCATGACTTCGTCGCCGAACACGGCCTGCCCATCGCGATCAAGGCCGCCGCCGGTGGGGGCGGTCGCGGTATGCGGATCGTCCGGAATGAAAACGAAATCGAAGAGCTGTTCGATGCCGCCGCCAGCGAGGCCCGGACCGCCTTTGGAAATGACGCCTGCTATGTCGAAAGGTTTCTGGACCGCCCCCGCCATGTCGAAGCGCAGGTCCTGGCGGATCAGCATGGCAATGTCGTGGTCGTCGGGCTGCGCGACTGCTCTCTTCAGCGGCGCAATCAGAAGCTGGTGGAAGAAGCGCCCGCACCTTTTTTGTCCGATGATGTGGCGGATCGCATCGCCAATGCCGCCCGCGATATCTGCGCCGCTGCAGGGTATTGCGGCGCGGGGACGGTCGAATTTCTGCTTGGTGCTGACGGCATGGTCAGCTTTCTGGAGGTGAACACCCGTTTGCAGGTCGAACACCCGGTGACAGAAGCCGTCACGGGCGTCGATCTGGTGGTCGAACAGTTCCGCATTGCCGAGGGTCAGCACCTGAAACTGCCCCAGATGCCCGAACCCGTCGGTCATGCCATCGAGTTCCGGATCAATGCCGAAGATCCGGGCCGGGGGTTCCTGCCGACGCCCGGACGCATCACGCGCTTTGCGCCCGCCGCTGGCCCCGGTATCCGGCTTGACAGCGGGGTCGAAAGCGGATCGACCGTCGTGGGGGCCTTTGACTCTCTGATGGCGAAGCTTATCGTGACGGGTCCTTCGCGAGACGTGGCCATTGCCCGCGCCCGTCGCGCTTTGGCAGAGTTCCGGATTGAAGGCGTTGCTTCTGTGCTGTCCTTTGCCCGCGCGGTGATTGACAGCCCTGACTTCAACGGAGACGGGGATTTCCGCGTTCATACCCGCTGGATCGAAACCGATTTCGCCGATGATCTGGATGCCGCGCTGCGTGTCACCTCGGTTGAGGATACCGTCCTGCGCCTGCCTGCGGAAGTTAACGGCGCGCGCGTCGATCTGGGGTTGAGTGCAACCGCGCTCGACCGGCTCGCAGCGGCGATTGGGGGAAGTACCGCGCCGGCGCAGCAGGTCGCCGCGAACGCCAAACCCTTGGACAGCAAGGGGCTGCGCGCGCCGGTTTCGGGGGTGCTGGCACGCTGGCTGGTGTCGGATGGGGACACGGTGTCAGCGGATCAGCCCGTCGCGGTGGTGGAGGCAATGAAGATGGAAATGACGCTGAACGCCGATGCCGAAGGCGCAATCGGCCTGAAGGTCCAGGCGGGCAACGAAATTGCCGAAGGCGACATCGTCGCCCGGATCGAATGACGGCATCATGCAAGCGTGAACCCGCTCGCGCTCGCGGCGCATCGACAAGCATGCCGTTATGCTGAAACATACAGGCGCCGACAGAACCAAAACCCGCTATGACGGAGCAGAGATGACAGATCACGCCACCCGCTCGGACCGTGCCGGCGACCGATACGCCCGAGAGCTGGAGCGTCATCTGGACTGGCTGGACAGCTTCACATCAACCGCGCTTGGCGTTTTGGCGGCGGCCTCTGGGATTTACACATATCTGGGCGTCAGGACATTGCTGGACGATCCCGGCATTTGGACGACCTTCGCCGCACTTGCCTATTCCATCGCCGTTTCGGTCGGTATCTTCGTGTTCTGGTCCTATATGCTGCGCCTTTTGCCGGCGGTGCGCAGTGCGGCATCGCGCGTGGGCCTGTTCCTGGCAATGGTGCTTGGCTGCGTCGCCATCGTCGCCATGTCATCATGGCTGAACGCGGCGGCGCTTGCCGGGGGTGCTGCGGTCGAAACCCATATGGCGACGACCATCCAGCATTATCAGGCATCGCTGGAACGCGCACATTCCAACGCCGTCGCCGGACAGTCTTTGTCGCGCGATGTTGCACGTGTCCGCCAAAGCTTCGACGACCTGTCAGAGCTTGAGGCAGGCGGCACCCTGTCCGGCTTTTCCGGGCGCGGCGCTGTGTTCCGCGTCCTCAGCCAAAAGCGGGCAGAGCTGGAGGCGCTTGAGGTCCAGCTGAATGAGGTGGAAGGCCCGATAGAAGCAACCTTTGCCCAGGGCAACAATATCCTGTCGCAGATGCGCGGCACCACGGTCGGGCCGGGTGTGCTCTCTGACCGCACGGTGCAGTTTTCCGAAGATGCGGTGGTGCTTTCAGGGCTTATCACCCAGCTTCGCCAGTTGAATCCGGCACCGCTTGTCAGCCGCGCCGCGAATGACCTGTCCGAGGCGGTCGTTCTGCCCGAACTGGACGGATCCTCGCCCGAGGTTCAGCTTGGCCAGTCGAACACGATCACTTCTGTCCTGACATTGGTCGAGCAGCGGGCAAATACCCTGTCGACCGCCGCGGCCGAGGTCGAGGCCCTGCCGCCACCGGATGAGGCAGTCTATGCGCCCATGTCCGCCGCCGATGCAGTGATCGTCTATGCAGGAAACTTCATCCCGGCATGGGCGGGCGCAATTTCCATCGACCTTCTGCCCGCCGTTCTGGTGTTCATCATCATGGTCATTCAGTCGGCGATAAGGTCCGGGCGCGGTGTGCACCACAGCGATGATCGCATGACCGTGGGAGAGCTTCGCGCAGCCCTTGCAGCCGCCGAGGTGCTTCGGGAATATGACGACGAACCTGCACCTATGCGCCCCACCCATGCGCAACCCCCTGCCGAGGCCGCGCCGCCGCGTCCTGTTCCGCTTCGCAGCGAGGTCACGGATGACCCGCGCGCCGCCAGCGGCAAGCCCGACGTGATGGAGCGCTGAATGCGCCTGCTGTCGTCGCCGCAGGCAGCCATCCGCGCGGTGCTGGTCTCGCAGGTGCTGCTGGCTTTGGCGATCATCTGGATAGACTTGCGCGGAAACCCCGGCAGTGCCGCGCCCGGTCTGTTTGCGCCCCCGGTCGAAGGACCAAGCGTCCGTCCCTATCGCCCGGATATCGGGCCGTCGGAGCCCGGCGCCCCGGCAATGCGCCCGATGGCAAACGCGCTTGAGTTCAGTATCGAGGATGGCGCCATCCGCCTTTCGGGCCAGATTGCGGACGGCGATGCGGATCGTTTCACCACCTGGCTTGACCAGAACCGGCCCGGCGAAACCCGTGTCTCGCTGGACAGTTCGGGTGGTTCTGTGGCCGATGCTCTGGCCATTGGTCGCACCATTCGCGGTGCAAGGTTAAGCACTGAAGTTGAAGACGGCGCAGTCTGCCTGTCCGCCTGCCCCTATATTCTTGCCGGTGGTGTCACGCGTCAGGCGACCGAGGGCGCGGTTGTCGGCGTGCACCAGCATTATTTCGGCAAGAACACCCTCCTGCCCGCTTTCCTTGCGGTCAGCGATGTCCAGCGGGCGCAGGCCAGCGTTATGGATTATCTGGACGAAATGGGTGTCGATTTGCGGCTGATGAGCTTTGCGCTGCGCACCCCGCCGGAAGAAATTCACATCCTTGATACGGAACGGATGGAAGCGCTTAATCTGACAACCGCTGCAGAGGGCGAGGGTTAGAAAAAGGCCCGGCAGCAAATGCCAGGCCTTTCAGATTGTCCTGATCGGCAATCTTACCAGCTCGTCAGAATCGAACTGCCGTAGTTTTCTTCGATAAATGCTTTCACTTCATCCGAGTGATAGGCGTTGACCAGCGTCTCGACCCACGGCTGATCCTCATCACCCTTACGCACGGCGATGATGTTCACATAGGGGCTGTCGGCCTTTTCCATCGCGATGGAATCTTCCTTCGGGTCCAGACCGGAATCGATGGCGTAGTTGGTGTTGATGATCGCGACATCGGCATCGGCCAGTGCACGCGGCAGCTGGGCAGCGTCGAGTTCAAGGAAGCTCAGATCCTTCTCATTCTCGGTCACATCCAGCGTGCTGGGAACAAGGCCGGTATCCTCGGCCAGTCCGATCAGACCCAGATCCTGCAACAGCAGCAGCGCGCGACCGCCATTGGTCGGATCGTTCGGGATCGCGATAGAGCCGCCCTGGGGCAAGTCGGCCAGATCTTCGATCCGGTCGGAATAGACGCCCATGGGCGCGGTAATGGTGGTCGCGACCTCGACCAGCTCATAACCGCGATCCTTCATCTGGTTTTCCATATAGGGCCGGTGCTGGAAGCTGTTGGCATCCAGATCACCGTCCGAAAGCGCCTGGTTCGGGACGACATAATCGGAAAACTCGATCATATCTATGTTCAGCCCTTCGGGCTCTGCGATGCGGGCGACCTCGGCCATGATTTCGGCATGTTCGCCGGGGGTGACGCCGATCTTGATGTCTTCGGCCATTGCCGCCGCAGCGGACAGGGTCAGAACGGATGCAAATGTGGTGAGACGGAACATGTTGTTACCTCTTCTTGCTTTGAATTCAGTTGCCGCGATTGCGTGGCGCGCGCTTGTCGACCCGCGCAGCGATCCATTCACCAATGGATTGGATAAGCTGCACCATGACGATCAGGATGATGACGACGGCCAGCATCACATCGGGCATGAAACGCTGATAGCCATAGCGGATGCCCAGATCACCCAGACCTTCGCCCCCGACCGCGCCCACCATCGCGGAATAGCCGACAAGGCTGACCACGGCGAGCGTCAGGCCAAGCGTTATGCCCGGCATCGCTTCGGGGATCAGCACTTTGCGGATGATCTGATAAGGGGTCGAACCCATCGCCCGCGCCGCCTCGATCAGGCCGGCATCGACTTCGCGGATGGCGTTTTCGACAAGGCGGGCGATGAACGGGATTGCCGCGATGGTCAGCGGCACGATGGCCGCTGTCGTCCCGATGGACGTGCCTGCGATCATCCGTGTGAAGGGAATGATGGCCACGACAAGGATAATGAAGGGCACCGACCGCGCAGCATTGACGATCAGCCCTAGCGCCTTGTTCCACAACGGCGCAGATAACAGCTCTCCGCGTTGCGAGGTAGCGAGGAACACGCCGAGCGGCAGTCCAAACAGCGTCCCGATCAGGGCAGAGACCGCAACCATGTAAAGCGTCTGCAATGTCGCGTCATACAGCAGGCCGATAAGATTAGCGGACATAACCCAGCACCTCCGTCAGCAGGCCGTGGCGTTCAAGATAGGTGCGGGCTTCCTTACCCCGCGCCGCATCGACGGAAATCAGCAGGTTGCCGAAGGGATGCGGGCCGATTTCCTCGATGGCACCGGCAAGGATATTCACGGCGATGCCCATCTCTGCGGTCAGCTTTGCAAGCATGGGATCGGTGGCGTGACTGCCTGCAAAAGTGACGCGGATCACCTCTTCCGATGGGCCATCGGGACGTGTGTCCTGCAGCTTTCCGGCGATGAAGGCGGGCAGGGTGATGCCGGTGACGCCAGACAGGAAAGAGCGCGTCGTCGGATGTTTCGGCTGCACGAAAACATCATAGGTCGGCCCGGATTCGACGATATTGCCACCGTCGATCACCGCCATGTGGCTGGCAATGTCGCGGACCACAGCCATTTCATGCGTAATCAGCAGGATAGTCAGCCCAAGGTCGCGATTGATGTCGCGCAGCAGTGACAGCACCGTTTGCGTGGTTTCGGGATCAAGCGCAGATGTCGCCTCGTCCGACAGCAGCACCTTGGGCTGCGTCGCCAAAGCCCGCGCGATGCCGACGCGTTGCTTCTGCCCTCCCGAAAGCTCTGCCGGATAGCGTTTTTCCTGCGCGTCCAGCCCGACCCGCGCGATCAGGTCGTGCACGCGGGGCCGGATCTGTGCGGAGGGGACGCCGGCAATTTCCAGCGGCAGGGCGATATTGCCGTAAACGGTGCGCGATGACAGCAGGTTGAAATGCTGGAAGATCATCCCGACCTCTCGCCGGGTCGCCCGCAGATCTGCCCCCGTCGCGCGGCCCACATCGCGCCCGCCCACGGTGATCGTACCAGCGGTCGGCTTTTCCAGCCCGTTGACCATTCGCAACAGGGTCGATTTGCCCGCGCCGGACCGGCCGATGATCCCGCAGATTTCGCCCGCGCCGACGGTCAGCGACACATCCTGAAGGGCGGTCACACGACCGCCTGCGGTATCGAAAGATTTCTCGACGCTGTCGAAGCGGATCGTCGCGCCTTGGCTGGGGTTCTGTGTCATCTGAACGGGTGTGATCTGTTGATCGCTGGCGCCTAACGCGATTCGCAAAGGGAAGGCAAGGTGGGGCAGGGTGCCCGCTTCGAAGAAGGACGGGGTTTCAGCGTGCAAAACGTCACAGCAACCCTGTTTCACCTTATCCGGAAAACTTCGAATATCCTGCGCGTTGCAGGCCATGCCTGCGAGAGCCGTTCCGAAAGACAGGCCCGTCCCAACGCATGTCCTTGACAATGACACCGATGTCATGACATTGATGTCACCGGAGGAGACGCAATGGCCACCATCTATGACGTTGCCGAGAAGGCGGGTGTTTCGCCCAAGACCGTCAGCCGTGTGCTGAACGGCGATGCGCCTGTCGGCAAATCGACCCGTGAGGCGGTCGAGGCGGCGATGCAGCAGCTTGGCTATGTCCGCAACAATGCGGCACGGATGATGCGCGCGACACGCTCTGGCGTGATCGGGCTGGTGACCGGCGCAATCTCTCAGGACATGACGCAACCTGCTGGCCTGCCCGATCTTTTCATCGTGCAAGGCGTGCAGGCGCGGCTTGCCAAGGCTGGCCGCACCTTGATGATCGCGGATACGGCGGGTCAGCAGGATCGCATCCCGGCATTGTTCCGCACGTTTCAGGAACACCGGGTCGAAGGGCTGATCTATGTCGCCGACCACCACAAGCAGGTGGAACTGCCGCCGGTCCCCGCCGATATTCCGCTGATCCTGGCGAATTGCTTCGATGACGCAGGAACGCCTGCCGTGCTGCCCGACGACCGGGCTGGCCAAAAGGCCCTGACCAAAGCGCTGATTGATGCGGGACATCAGCGCATCGCCTATGTCACCCTGCATCAGCACATGGCCGCCACCCGCCTGCGCAGCGAGGGCTATCTTGCAGCACTTTCGGATGCGAACCTACCTATCGATCAGGAACTGATCCGCACCGGCATCAAAACGAGTTATTCCGAAGACGGGCCGCTGCTGGAGGACGCGATTGCAGGGCTTCTGTCGCTGAACGACCCGCCCACTGTAATCTGCTTTGGCAATGACGAAATGGCGATGCGCGGCTACGGCATCCTGCGCTCTCGCGGATTGGATGTGCCGGGCGATGTTTCGGTCGCGGGCTATGACGATTATCGCGCCATTGCTGAAACGCTGTTCCCGCCGCTGACCACCGTCGATCTGGCCTATCGCACCATTGGCGAGGCTGCGGCCGGCCATCTACTGAACCTTATCGAAGGCAACCGGGCCGGTGATCATCTGTACCGCGTCGCCGGCCCTCTGCGTTGGCGGCAATCGGTTCGCGACCGCAACATTTCACACTGAACCCTACGGGAGGACTTTATGAACCATCTTCTTGGAACATCGATTTTCGCAGTGGCCATCGCAACTGCCGGTGCGGCACTTGCCCAGACAGAACTGTCGATGTGGTATCACGGCGCCGGCAACCCCGAGGAAGCCGCCGTCCTGAACGGTATTGTCGAGGACTTCAACGCCAGTCAGGAGGACTGGACCGTTGTCGTCGAAAGCTTCCCGCAGAACAGCTATAACGATTCTGTCGTCGCAGCTGCACTTTCGGGCAATCTGCCGGATATTCTGGACGTCGACGGGCCGAACACGCCGAACTGGGCATGGGCCGGATATCTGCAGCCGCTGCCGATTGATGAAGCGGCCGTCGAAAAATTCCTGCCCGGCGTGCTGGGCTACTGGAATGATGAGCTGTATTCCGTCGGCCTCTGGGATGCTGCCGTCGCCATGACGACGCGCCAGCCGACGCTGGACAAGTATGGCATCCGCACACCCACGCTGGAAGAGCCGTGGACGCGTGAGGAGTTCGACGCGGCCCTGCAAACCATCAAGGATTCCGGCGATTTCAACTATCCGCTGGATGTCGGTATGGCAGACAAGGGCGAATGGTATCCCTATGCCTTCGGCCCCTTCCTGTGGAGCTTCGGCGGCGACATGGTCGACCGAGAAGGCTATCAGTCCGCCGAGGGCGTGCTGAACGGCGATGAAGCGCTTGAATTCGGCGAGTGGTGGCAAGGTCTGTTCGAAAACGAAATGGTTCCCGGCACCAGCCAGGATATGGCCGATCACGATAACGGTTTTCAGAACGGCGAATTCGCGATCACCTGGAACGGCAACTGGAAGGCGCTGCCTTATCTGGAAGCCTATGACGATGTCGTCTTCCTGCCTGCGCCCGATTTCGGCAATGGGCCGATCATCGGCGCGGCAAGCTGGCAATTCGCCATTTCGTCCGCGACAGAGCATCCTGAAGGCGGCGCGGCCTTCATCGAATTCGCCATGCAGGACGAATATCTGGCCGAGTTCTCGAATGCGATGGGCCTGATCCCGCCGACCCCGGAAGCCGCCGCCATGTCCGACTATTACAGCGAAGGTGCCCCGATGGAGGTGTTTTACGGCCTCTCCGAAGCGCAGGGCATGAAGCGCCCCGAAACCCCCGGCTATGTCGTGCAGGCGCTCGCCTTCCGCAAGGCGCTGACTGACATTGCCGATGGCGCGGACGTAGCGGACGCGCTCGACTCTGCGGTCGATGAAATCGACGCCGATATCGAACGCAATCAGGGCTATGGCCACCAGTAACCCGCATCGCGGCCCGGCACGTCCGGGCCGCAGCGCCACCCTTTTCAACGGAGGACGCCATGTCGTCCAGATTGACCCGCTCTAACGGCGCGGGCTGGGCCTTTGCATTGCCGGGTTTCGGGCTGATTGCGATGTTCATCATCCTGCCCTTCCTGTTTGCGTTCGGCCTGTCGCTGACCAATCAGCGCCTGGTATCACCCAACCCCACCGAATATGTCGGCTTCGAAAATTATTCGAATCTGCTGTCGCTTGGCGTCCTGACGCTGGAACCCGAACGCGACGATGCAGGACAAGTGATCCGCGACGATGACGGCGCGATTGATTATCCCCGCGTGCGCAGCTTCACCCGGTCTGACGACTATCCGCAATATAGCGGCATGTCGGAATGGTTCAGCTGGCAATCGGGAGAGAACCGCAAGGTCGTGCTGGCCAGCGATGTCGTGTTCTGGAAGGCGCTGACCAATACGCTGCTGTTCGTGCTGATCGTGGCACCTGTACAGGCCGGGCTGGCGCTGTGTCTTGCACTTCTGATCAATCAGAGACTGCGCGGCATCAACATCTTCCGAACCATCTATTTCATGCCGGTGGTGGTTTCCATCGTCGTTGTGTCACTGCTGTGGCGATTCATCTATGACGGGCAGGACGGGCTGTTGAACAGCGTGCTGTCATGGCTCAGCTTCGGGGCTTTTGATGGCCACGACTGGCTGGGCGATCCGGCGACCGCATTGCCCGCGATCATGGCCATGTCGATCTGGCAGGCGGTGGGCTTTCACATGGTGATCTGGCTCGCCGGGCTTCAGACAATAGCGCCCACATTATATGAGGCCGCAGCCATCGAAGGCGCGTCGAAATGGCAGACCTTCCGCTACATCACCTGGCCGGGGCTGCGTAACACGGCCGTTCTGGTTATCATCGTCATCACCATGCAGGCCTTCGCGCTGTTTGCGCAGATCGACGTCATGACCGATGGCGGCCCGCTGGATTCGACGCAGACGCTGGTTTTCCAGACGGTAGAGCGTGGTTATGGGCGGCAGGACATCTCGGGCGGCTCGACCATTTCGGTCATTCTTTTCCTGCTGGTGCTGACCATCTCTTTGATCCAACGCTGGCTGACACGGGAGCGGAACTGATGGCTGCCATTTCCCAAGACAATCACGGCTTGCGGCTGGCGCTGCGCTATCTGGTGCTGATCCTTGTCGCCCTGATCTTTGCGCTGCCGCTGCTGTTCATGGTGGTGTCCAGCCTGAAGCCGGATGCACAGCTTCTGGGCGATACGTCATCTCTGCGGGCCTTCCTGCCCGTCGGTGACATCAGTCTGGACAATTACGGCGCGGCCTTCGACCGCGCGCCCATCGGGCTGTTCGTCTTTAACTCTGTCCTTGTGACCGGCCTGACGGTTCTGCTGTCACTGGTGATCTGCTCGCTCGCGGCGTTCAGCTTCGTGTTTCTGAACTGGTCTGGGCGCGATGTGTTGCTGTCGATCATCGTTGCGACGCTGATCGTACCGTTCGAAACCATTGCCATTCCGCTGCTGATGATCTGTTCCCGTCTGCCCTGGCTGGGGCTGGAAGGGATCGAATGGGGCTGGCTGAACAGCTATCGCGTGCAGATCATTCCGTGGATTGCCGACGGGCTGACCGTGTTCCTGTTCGTGCAGTTCTTCAAGGATCTGCCACGCGAACTGATCGAGGCCGCACGGGCCGAGGGTGCAAGCTGGTGGCAGGTCTATCGCCGCGTTGTCATGCCCCTGTCCGGCCCGGTCATCGCCACCGCCGCGATCCTGAAATTCCTGGTGATGTACAACCAGTATCTCTGGCCGCTGATCGTGGTGCAGGAGGAAACCTATCGCCCCGTCATGGTCGGCCTTGGGTATTTCTTCCAGCTTAACACACCATGGGGCGCATTGATGGCATACCTGACGCTGATCACGCTGCCGGTGCTGGCCTTCTATCTTGTTCTTCAACGTTCATTCATCGCCTCTATCGCCTCAACCGGCGTCAAGGGCTGACCCAAGGATAAACATTATGGCTATCAAACTCGACAAGGACTGGATCTGGGACAGCTGGTATGTACACGACGGCGACCGCTGGCATGGCTTCTTCCTGAAAGCGCCGAAATCGCTGGAAAACCCCGAATTGCGGCATTTCAACGTGACGCAGGGCCATGCTGTCAGCGACGATCTGGTGAACTGGGAACATCTGGGCACCACCTTCCAGCCAGCCGATGGCCCGGCATGGGACGATTACACCACATGGACCGGGTCGGTCGTGCGCGGTTACGACGATCTGTGGCACCTGTTCTATACCGGAACCTCGCGGGCAGAGGACGGGCTGTATCAGCGTATCGGCCATGCGACCTCGACCGATCTGCACAACTGGACGCGCGTTGGCGACGGGCTCTGCCTTGATCTGGAAGGGCCGGCCGCACAGGAATACGAGGCCAGTTTCAAACAGGGCTTCTGGCACGACCGTGCCATGCGCGACCCCTGGGTCATGCGTGACCCCGATGGTGATGGCTGGCTGATGTTCTTCACCGCCCGTGTCGACGGTGTGGCCGAACCAAATGCCGGCGGCGCGATCGGCTTTGCGACATCGCCCGACCTTCAGACATGGACCTTGCAGCCGCCGGTCTTCAGCGGCGATTACGGCCAGTTGGAAGTCCCGCAGGTGTTTGAAAAGAACGGCCGCTGGTATTGCCTGTTCTGCACCGCCGCCAATCACTTCTCGAAGGACCGCGCCGAAAAGACGCCCGGCGGGCCGGTCACCGGCAACCATTACCTGATCGGCGAAAGCCCGCGCGGTCCGTGGCGCGTGGCCGATGGTCCCTTCCTTGATGGCGAACTTCCCTGCCGCCGTTATGCCGCGCGGATCGTGGATACGGGCGACAGCCTGCAAATCCTCGGCTTTGCGGATCGTCCCGATGGTGGCGATTTCGGCGGCTATGTGATGGATCCCGAAACCGTGCTGATCGACGCAGACGGCAGATTGGCCGTTGAGCGCATCACCGAACCGGCGGAGTAGGCAATGGCACATCTGTCCCTCAAGAACATCCGCAAAAGCTATGGCAGCGCCGAGGTCATCAAGGGCGTCGATCTGGAAATCGAGGACGGAGAGTTCACCGTTTTCGTCGGACCCTCTGGCTGCGGCAAATCCACCCTTCTGCGCATGATTTCAGGGCTGGAGGATATCACCTCGGGCACGCTAGAGATCGACGGCAAGGTTGTCAACGACATCCAGCCCGCAGATCGTGGCATCGCAATGGTGTTCCAGACCTACGCCATTTTCCCGCATATGACCGTGCGCGAGAATATGGGTTTCGGCCTGACCATCGCCAAATCCCCGAAGACAGAGAAAAAGGCAAAGGTTGAAGAGGCCGCGCGCATTCTTCAGATGGAACACCTGCTGGACCGGCGCCCCTCGCAGCTTTCCGGCGGTCAGCGCCAGCGGGTTGCCATCGGCCGCGCGATTGTGCGCCAGCCCAAGGTTTTCCTGTTCGATGAACCGCTGTCGAATCTGGATGCCGCGCTGCGCATGGATATGCGGCTGGAAATCGGCAAGCTGCATCAGAAGCTGGGTGCCTCGATGGTCTATGTCACCCATGACCAGGTCGAGGCGATGACGCTGGCCGACAAGATCGTCGTGCTGAAAGACGGGAAGGTGATGCAGGTCGGCACCCCGATGGAGCTTTACCACAACCCCGCCAATCGCTTCGTCGCTGGCTTTCTTGGCGCACCATCAATGAACTTCATCGAAGTGGATGTAGAGAAGATTGAAGGCGACAAGGCACTGGTGCGCAGCACGTCGCTGGAACCGATCGAAGCCCCGATCCGTCAGGACGGGATCGTTGCGGGACAGAAGGCGGTGCTTGGCGTCCGGCCGCAATACCTGACCCCGGTGCCCGACGATCAGGCGATGCTTCACGGCAAGATATCCCTGACCGAGCGGCTTGGCACTGAAACCGTCATCGACATTGAATTGCGCGACGGCAGCCAGATCATCGCCGCCGTGGCCGAGGACCGCATCCTGAAACCGGGCGAGGAAATCGGCCTGCGTTTTGACGCATCCGAAGCGCATCTTTTCCCGGTCTGATCCTTTATCAGGGCCGGCTTGCAGTTGATTTCAAACCCGCGCGGGGCCAGATTTAACCTCTGGCCCCGCGCGTCACTCGGGCGCAGCGATTCCGCTTTTATCGCCCGTCGAAAGTCAATATCTGGTGGGGGCCTGCGTTACGACCACAAGGATTGGCCTGATGACCCGCTTCGCTGCTCCGATTGCTGAACAGATCTGGGATATGAAATACCGCATGAAGGATGCAGGCGGACAGCCTGTCGATGCCTCGGTCGAGGACAGTTGGCGCCGTGTGGCCCGTGACCTTGCCCGTGTCGAGGCAGACCCCGCCGCATGGGAAGACCGCTTCTTCGCCGCGCTTGAAAATTTCAAATTCCTGCCCGCAGGCCGCATCCTTGCCGGTGCCGGAACGGGCCGGGCGGTTACATTGTTCAACTGCTTTGTCATGGGCACCATTCCCGACAGCATGGCCGGTATCTTCGACATGCTGAAAGAAGCCGCGCTGACCATGCAGCAGGGTGGTGGGATAGGCTACGATTTCTCGACCATCCGGCCAAAGGGGGCAGAAGTAAAAGGCGTGGCCGCCGACGCATCCGGCCCGCTGTCCTTCATGGATGTGTGGGATTCCATGTGTCGCACGATTATGTCGGCAGGTTCGCGGCGCGGCGCGATGATGGCCACAATGCGCTGCGACCACCCCGATATCGAAGCCTTTATCGAAGCCAAACAGGACAGTGCCCGGCTGCGCATGTTTAATCTTTCGGTTCTTGTCACCGATGCCTTCATGCAGGCTGTGAAAGCCGACGGCCCGTGGGATCTCTCCTTCGAAGGCAAGATCTATCACACGGTCCAGGCGCGCGATCTGTGGAACCGGATCATGCGGGCGACGTATGACTATGCCGAACCCGGCGTGATCTTCATTGACCGGATCAATCAGGCCAACAACCTGCACTATGCCGAAACCATTGCCGCGACGAACCCTTGCGGCGAACAACCCTTGCCACCCTATGGCGCTTGTCTGCTGGGTTCCGTGAACCTTGCCCGTCTGGTCGAAGCGCCATTCACCGATACCGCCCGGCTGGACGAGAAGGCACTTGATGAGCTGGTGCGCACCGCAATCCGCATGATGGATAACGTGGTCGATGCCTCAAAATTCCCGCTGCCCCAGCAAGCGGCAGAGGCACAGGCCAAGCGCCGCATCGGCCTTGGCGTCACCGGACTGGCCGATGCGCTGCTGATGCTGGGTCTGCGCTATGGCGCGCCGGATGCTGTCGAACAGACCCGCAAATGGATGAAGCTCATCGCGCGCTCTGCCTATCTCGCATCCGTCGAACTCGCGAAAGAGAAGGGGGCCTTTCCGCTGTTCGACGCAGATGAATATCTGAATTCCGGCTTCATGCAGCGCATGGATAACGACCTGCGCAACGCCATCGCCGAACACGGCATCCGCAACGCTCTGCTGACCTCTATCGCACCGACCGGAACGATCAGCCTTTATGCGGGCAATGTGTCGTCGGGGATCGAGCCGGTCTTTGCCTATGCCTATACCCGCAAGGTGCTGCAAAAGGATGGCTCGCGGACCGAGGAAGAGGTCGTCGATTACGCCGTCCAGATGTGGCGAGACCTTTATGGCGCGGCGGAACTGCCCGACTATTTCGTCAACGCGCAGACACTCGCCCCACAGGATCACGTCGCCATGCAGGCAGCGGCGCAGGAATGGGTCGACAGTTCGATCTCCAAGACCATCAACTGCCCGGAGGATATTTCCTTCGAGGATTTCAAGGATGTCTATCTGGCCGCATGGGATCTGGGCTGCAAGGGCTGCACGACCTATCGCCCGAATGATGTGACCGGCTCTGTCCTGTCCGTCAGCGAAAACTCAGAAACTGTCCCGGAAGCCGATACCGGTGCCGATGTCGTCTACCTGACCGAACCGCTGGAGCGCCCGGCGGCACTGGAAGGTTCGACCTACAAGCTGAAATGGCCGGGCAGCGAGCACGCGATCTATATCACGATCAACGATATTGTTCAGGCCGGACAACGCCGCCCGTTCGAGATCTTCATCAACTCCAAGAATATGGAGCATTTTGCCTGGACGGTCGCCCTGACCCGCATGATCAGCGCGGTGTTCCGGCGTGGCGGCGACGTTTCCTTTGTGGTCGAAGAACTGAAGGCCGTTTTCGACCCGCGCGGCGGCGCTTGGGTGCAGGGCAATTACGTCCCATCCATTCTTGCGGCCATCGGCGGCGTCATCGAACGCCACATGATCTCGATCGGCTTTCTGGCCGGGGAAGGTCTGGGCCTGAAATCCGATCCGCAGGCGGATGTGGTCGCCATGGGCGAGCGCCCGCGCGGTCCGGCCTGCCCAAGCTGCGGCCAATACGGAATGCGCATGATCGAAGGCTGCATGACCTGTCCAAGCTGCGGCCATTCGAAATGCGGATGACGGACACGGCCGCGCGCACAGCAGTACCGCGAGCAATACTACCTATCGTTGAAAATAGTTAACGACCGGCACAATAATCTCAAGTTAATTGGCAGAACCGAAACGTAAGCTTCTTTATCAAAGTAGTTCCTGCTTCTTGGCGAGACGCAGGCAAACAGGTTATTGCAAAATATTATAATTGGTTCACATTTATTAATAACATTTTAGTTGTTGCTCCATTGATCGCTCAATTTCCGCATGGTTTAGGAACTGAACAGTTTAACGCTCGATCCTATGGTCTTGCCGCGATTCGCTGGGAAATGCTGAAGATGCCCTATGAAATTGGGCTCCGTGCGACCTCTGCTTCCTGACGTCTATGCCCGACCTCGTGATCGTTCAGATGATGGAGGCGCTGCGGCATTTCGTAGTCTTGTTTCGCGGATAGGGAAGGGCGATCTGCATTTTTCGCCCTGATCGCCTGCCCGCGTCACAGATAAACGCATCAGCACGGCAATGGCAGAACGCCGTACCGGGCATAACCAGAAATTACCCCAAGAGTTGATCCCCGCGCACCTCGCGCGTGGGCCCTCTGCACCTATGCCTGTTCGCAGGCATTTCAATTGCAACTCTACATCTCAGCACAGGAAGCTTGTCGATGGCCACGAATTACGGAACGTCCAGCAACAACAATATCGGCGGAACAGCCAATAATGATTACTACGATGGCGCAGAGGGCGATGACAGCCTGACCGGCGCCGGGGGCAATGACAGCCTTTCCGGCTCGGAAGGGAACGACACACTGCGCGGTGGCGATGGCTACGATGCCCTTGTTGGCGGTGCGGGCAGCGATACGATTGCTGGCGATGCAGGAAATGACGTTATTTCCGGCGACAATTACATTGCCGTCAATGCTTCAGCCACCGGAAATCACGGGCAGTTGATGCCGCAATTCGGATCTGCCAGCCCCTACAGCACCACCGGGGTCAGCCTGACCGTCGGTCACGATACTCTGGGTACTGTCGATGTCTATTACATCGAGCCCGATGGCTCTCTGGTCCTTATGAAAACCGTTCAGCCGGGAAACCCGGTGGGCATTACCGTGCCTGCGAACTCGCAGCTTGCCCTTGTGCAGGGCGGCGTCATCCGGGGGGTGATGCCGGTAAGCAGTGCGGATGCGGGAACTTCGAAGGACCTGACCGCCAATTACGACGCCAATTTCGGTGAAAACGCGCCGGGCGGAGCCGCTGACAGTATTCTCGGGGGCGCGGGCAACGATACCATTTTCGGCGATACCGGAGATGACACAATTGACGGCGGTGGTGACAACGACCGCATTTTTGGCGGCAGCGGCGATGACAGCGTCAATGGCGGGCTGGGCGACGACGCGGCGCAGGGTGGCCTGGGCAACGACACGCTGATTGGCGATGACGGAACTGCCTCTGCCGTCGCAAGCAATGACGCGCTATCGGGTGGCGCAGGCCGTGACTCGATTTCGGGGGGGATCGGCCAGGACGCCCTTTCCGGTGGCGATGACGACGACACAATCGACGGCGGCAGCGGCAACGATACGATCAGTGGCGGCGGTGCCATGGATTCGATAACGGGTGGCGCGGGGAATGATGTCATCCGCGGCGATGGGTTGGATGCTTTGCCATTGCGCAACAGCTCACAGCAGGTCGTGGAAGATATTCTGACAAGTGAAGCCGGGTCGGCAAGCGAATATGGCGGTGGCCCAGGTCCCAATCAGCATCCCGGAGAGGTTCGCGTTACCTTCACCAATAATTCCGGCGTGGCGCAGACCGTTTACTACATAGAGCCGGACGGGACACTCGTCACCGACACGATGGGTGTTCCTCCCGGCACAGTCGGCAACGTCCGTGATTTCTATTTCCCGCCCGGCGCCAACATCGTCATGGTCAACAATGCGACGGGAGAGATCACCCAACTTCACGAAAACGTCACAGATACCGGATCAGTGACAATAACGACTGAAGGCAATGACCTCGCTCAGCAATATGCCCCGCCGGGTGGCGCCGACACGATTGACGGCGGCACCGGCAATGACCTGATCAAGGGACTCGAGGGTGACGACAGCAT
This sequence comes from Paracoccus albus, assembly GCF_027913035.1. NCBI lineage: Bacteria > Pseudomonadati > Pseudomonadota > Alphaproteobacteria > Rhodobacterales > Paracoccaceae > Paracoccus > Paracoccus albus. The sequence continues at coordinate 95,734 of NZ_CP115776.1, read as the reverse complement.
TCAGGGTGGCGACGGGCTGGATACCATCGAAGGCGGCGTCGGCTCTGACAAGCTGCTTGGTGGCGCCCAGAACGACCTGGTGTACGGCGGTGTCGGCGACGACTCCATTCTCGGCGACGTTGGCGACGACACACTTTACGGCGGCGCCGACGATGACACGATCCGCGGCGGCGACGGCGAGGACGACATCTTCGGTGACGACGGCAATGACGTCCTCCACGGGGGTGGCTCTGATGACCTGATTAAGGGCGGTGCTGGCGACGACACCATCTATGGCGGGGATGAATCGCTTGTTGGCGACTCTGTCGATGGCGGTGAAGGGAACGACGTCGTCTATGGCGGCGACGGACAGGACTATGTTTCCGGCGGGGATACCGGCGATGACACGCTTTACGGCGGCGCAGGCAATGACAATATCGACGGCTTCGCAGGCAAAGACTACATTGATGGCGGCACCGGAAACGACACCATTTGGAGCGGGACGGATGACGACACCATCCTCGGCGGCACAGGTGAAGACAAGATCAAGGGCGAGGCGGGTCGAGATTACATCGACGGTGGTGAAGGCGACGACTCACTGGTCGGTGGGGAAGGCTTCGACACATTCGTCGCAGGCGACGGCGACACCATCGCTGATTTCAACACCGCCGCAAATAGCGACATCGACGACAATGACCAGACCAACAACGACTACGTTGATCTGAGCGGCTATTACAACGACGCAAACCTTGCCGTTTACAACGCGAGGGCAGAGGCGCTTGGTCAGGATACCTATAGCAACCCGCTGGCATGGCTTCGCGGCGACCAGAACGATGACGGTATCCTGAATGATGTGACCAAGACCGGTATCGACAACGGGCAGGGCACTGGCGAAACCATTAAGCTTACGATGCAGATAACCGGTGCCACCGGCGATGAACTGACCTATGACAATACCAATGTCATGTGCTTCTGCCGCGGCACCCTGATCGAGACGGCAGACGGCCCGGTCCCGATCGAGGATTTGGTGACAGGCGATTTGGTTCTGACCAAGGATAACGGGCTGAAGCCTATCCTCTGGATCGGCAGCAACAGCCTGTCGGCCGAAAAGCTTGGCCATAAGGAAAATCTTCGCCCGATCCGCATCGCAGCCAATGCCCTGGCGCCCGGCTATCCGGCACAGGACCTGCATGTCTCACCGCAGCATCGCATCCTGCTGCGCTCCCGGATCGCGCAGAAGATGTTCGGTGAGGATGAAATACTTGTTGCCGCCAAGCAGCTTCTCTCGGTCGATGGGATAGACTTCGCAGAGGTGGACGAAGTGGAATATTTCCACTTCCTGTTCGATCAGCACGAGCTTGTCTTTGCCAACGGCACGGAAACAGAGTCGCTTTACACCGGGCCAGAGGCGCTGAAAGCGGTCAGCGAGGATGCGCGGGCTGAAATCCTGACGCTGTTCCCCGAGCTTCGGAACAAGGACTACACGGCACCGGCGACCCGGCAAATGCCGTCGGGCCGCATGTCGCGCAAGCTTGTCTTCCGCCACCTTAAGAACGGCAAGCCTCTGTTCACGTCGGGTCAGGTCTGATCGGGCTGAACTGCAACGCGTATCCTCGGCATCGCTTGATGCCGGGGGGCTTTCTGTCCGGCCTTCAAATGCTGGACAGCAGAATGCTCGTCTCGCTGTTCAGCACACCGTCCACCAGCCGCACATCGCGCAACACCCGATCGAACTGCGCCAGATCCTCGACCATGATTTCCGCGATCAGGTCCCACTTGCCGCTGGTGGTATGCAGCACCTGCAATTCCGGCAGTCCGCGCAGCTTGCGGATGACATGCGACGTATTACGTCCCTGAACCTCGATCATCATCACCGCGCGGATCCGGCTGGCGTCGTAATCGTCACGGACCCGCACCGTGAAACCTAGCACCGCACCAGAGGCAAGCAGCCGGTCCAGCCGCGTCTGCACCGTCCCGCGCGACACATCCATGATCTCTGCAAGCTTCGACACCGGCGCGCGCCCGTCCTGCCGCAGCAGGGCGATCAACTCACGATCCAGATCGTCAAAGACGTGCTTGCCGCTCATGACCTTACAAATTGTATATTAATAACCATGATTATGTAACAATAACCCGCAATTATCTGGCATTTTTGCCATATCTTTTGCAAATTGCAATGTAGATACTGTGCTTTCCTATCTGTTTGAGGTTTCTCATGTCCGCCAAGCCGTCCGATCTGGCCTATGTTCCTTTTGTCAGCGTCGAAAACATGATGCGCCTGATCCATCGCATCGGGATAGAGGAGATGCTGAAAGGTATCGCGGATTATATCGAACAGGATTTCCGCCGGTGGGAACTGTTCGACAAAACCCCCCGCGTCGCCAGCCACTCGGAAGAAGGTGTGATCGAACTCATGCCCACCTCGGATGGGGAGGTTTACGGCTTCAAATATGTCAACGGCCACCCCAAGAACACCAAGGAAGGCCGCCAGACAGTCACTGCTTTCGGACTGCTGGCCGATGTGGGCAATGGCTATCCGGTTTTGCTGTCGGAAATGACCGTGCTGACGGCCCTGCGCACGGCGGCGACCTCTGCCCTCGTGGCGCGCTATCTTGCGCCGAAGGGGGCCGATACGATGGCGCTGATCGGCAATGGCGCGCAGTCGGAGTTTCAGGCACTGGCGTTTCGCGCGATCTGCGGCGTGACCAGGCTGCGGCTTTACGACATCGACCCGGCGGCGACGCAGAAGGCGATGAGGAACCTTGAAACGCAGGGCTTCGACCTGACCGCCTGCGCTTCGGCGCAAGAAGCGATGGAGGGCGCGCAGATCGTCACCACCTGCACCGCGGACAAGCAATATGCGACGATCCTGACCGACAATATGGTCGGCGCGGGCATCCATATCAACGCCATCGGCGGCGACTGCCCCGGCAAGACCGAACTGCACAAGGATATCCTCAGCCGCTCTGACGTGTTCGTCGAATACCCGGCCCAGACACGGATCGAGGGCGAGATCCAGCAAATGCCCGACGACTTCCCCGTGACCGAGATGTGGCAGGTCATCGCCGGCTCCGCACCCGGCCGCCGCAGCGAAACCCAGATCACGCTGTTCGACGGCGTCGGCTTCGCGACAGAGGATTTCTCGGCCCTGCGTTATGTCCGCGACCAACTGGACGGCACCGGCCTGTTCCAGCAGCTCGACCTGCTGGCCGATCCCGACGATCCGCGCGACCTGTTCGGGATGCTGGAACGGGCGGCAATCTGATAAGCTGACATATTGCGACGACCCCGCCCCTGCTGCTAGCATGTTCCCAAAAAAGAACATGCAACGAGCAGAAAGACGGACAATGAAAATCAACCGCAAGATGCGGCTTGCCGCCATGCTGGCCCTTGGCCCGCTGGTTCTGGCGGGCTGTTCATTCGGATCGCGCCAGAACCAAGAAGAATGCATGGCCCGCGCGATGTATTTCGAATCCAACCGCTCCAGCCGCGACGGGATGATTGCGGTCGGCAGCGTGGTGATGAACCGCGTGAAATCCGACAAGTTCCCGGATACCGTTTGCGAGGTGGTGGGTCAGAAGAACCAGTTCGCCAAGGGCGTGCTGACCCGCAAGATGAATGACCGCTCTGTGCCGATGGTGCGGGAAGCCGCGAGATCGGTCATGCGCGGCGAGCGTCATCCGCTGATCGCAAATGCCACATTTTTCCATACGGCGGGCTACAGCTTCCCCTATGACAATATGCACTACGTGCTGACGACGGGCGGCAATGCGTTCTACGAAAAGCGCAAATCGGCACTGGTAACGCGCCCTTACCCGCCACCCGCGATTGAAGGCATCACCGGGCGGCGCTGAACGGCGATGTATCTACAGGATATATACAGCATATATGCGTGATATTTACGCCCCGTGCAGGTGCTTTGGCGGCCTGCACGGCACTCAGCCCAGCACATCCCGGATCGCGCCGGCCATGCGGTCGACCAGCTGATCGACCTCATCCGGCGTGATGATGTAAGGCGGCGCGAGCAGCACATGATCGCCCCTGACGCCGTCGATAGTCCCGCCCATCGGATAGCACATCAGGCCCCGCGCCATTGCCGCTTTCTTGATCTTCGCATGCGTTTTCAGCGCCGGGTCCAGAACATCCTTGCTGTCCCGATCCGCCACCAGCTCGATCCCGCGGAACAGCCCCCTGCCCCGGATATCGCCGACATTGGCGTGCTGGCCAAGTGCTGCCTCCAACCCTTCCTGAAGGCGCGCACCCATTGCGTTCACATTCTCCATCATCCCCGGTCGGGACATGATCTCGACAACCTTGTCCGCCGCTGCTGCTGCCATCGGATGACCGATATAGGTATGCCCATGCTGGAACAGGCCAGAGCCATCCCTGAAAGCGTCATAGATCTTTGCCGACAGCAAAACCGCGCCGACCGGCTGGTATCCCCCGCCCAGCCCCTTCGCGACGGTGGTGATATCGGCGACAACATCTTCCTGCGCCTGCGCGAAGATGCTGCCGGTCCGGCCCATGCCGCACATCACCTCATCCAGGATAAGAAGCACGCCATATTTGTCGCAAACCTCGCGGATGCGACTGAAATAGCCGGGGACCGCCGTCACCGCACCAAGCGTCGCGCCCACGACAGGTTCGGCAACGAAGGCAATCACCTCATCCGCGCCGAGCGTCAGGATCTTGTCCTCCAGTTCTGCGGCCAACCTTGCGGCATAGTCGTCCGGCGTCTCGCCCTCGGCCATGTCGCGATAGGCATAGCAGGGCGAAACGTGATGCGTTTCCGGCAGGATCGGCTGAAACTGCTTGCGCCGCCATTCATTGCCGCCCGTCGCCAGGGCACCGATCGTATTGCCGTGATAGCTTTGCCGGCGCGCGATGATATGGCGGCGCTGAGGCTGGCCGATCTCGACGAAATATTGCCGCGCCATCTTCAGCGCGGCCTCCACCGCCTCGGACCCGCCGGAGACGAGATAGACGTAATCCAGCCCGTCCGGCGCCAGATCGACCAGCCGATCAGCCAGAGATTCAGCCGCATCGGTCGTGAAGAAAGACGTATGCGCATAGGCAACCGCATCCATCTGCGCGCGCATCGCCTCCAGCACCTCGGCATTGCCGTGACCGAGGCTTGTCACCGCCGCCCCGCCCGATCCGTCGATATAGCTGCGCCCCTCGGCATCTGTGATCCAGACCCCCTTGCCCGCAACGGCGCGGGGCAGTTCAGGGCCAATATTACGATGCAGGATGCGGGTCATTGGGCGGTACCGACTCAGGTTACTTTCAGGCACTGACAGGTTTTCACCGGCAGCGCCTATGCGCAAGCACCAAGCACGCAGCACATCGGGCATTCGTTGTACAAAAGAACAGTTGCCACAGACATCCGCATGAAATTAAAAAATTAAGCAGTTATCAGGCAATGGCTCGTCGATTCGGCCGCAAATGCGGCTAGCAGTCTGAAGTAAGTTATGGGTTTGTCGCAATTGTTTTTCCTGCGGCGTCAGCTTCTTCAATGCATCGGGTCGGGTCCGATCAGGTTTTTGCATTGAGGAGGAAAAATATGCCAAGCTATACATATCAGATGATTTATATCGGCGACCTGACCGATATGGATACGGATGAGAGCAACAACACTGTTGAGGATGTCGGTGCGGTTATGGGTGGTCAGACCTATGGCAGCACGAGCGATCCGCTATTCGCCCATAGCATGCAGGTCACCTTGAACGACAACAGTGGGTCGGGCAATGTCGTTGCCTTGGACCACAATCAGGCGAGCAGTACCAACGAGGACACAATCTCATATACGCTAAGCGGCCAGTCATATGAGTTGGAGCTGGATCACACCATCCGTGTCCGCAACGTAACTGTCGTACAAGCAACCGGTCCTGGTACCACAAGAACCATTACAGTGCCGGTGCGTCTGATTCAGGATGAGAACGGCAACACATTCATTATGCCGCCCCCTTCAAGCGGCACTGAAACAGGTGAGCCGTCCCTTACGGAATATCCGATCGTCTCCATCAGCATCCCGAGCAATCCAGACTATCTCAGCAATTTTAGCGGCGTTGCTGTAAATCGCAGCGTCCTTCCGTTTAGAGACGGCTATGTTGATGGCACCTCTAGCGGTGAGTTGCTTGAGCCGGGCGTTTCTGACGAAGATGGTGATCGTGTCGATTCGGGCGATGCAACCCTTCCCGGTCACTCCGGCGACATGGACTACATCCGCGCAGCCGCGGGAGACGATACAGTGTATGCCGGCGTCGGCAAGGATACTGTCGAAGGCGGGTCGGGCAATGACATCATATACGGTCACAGCCCTACAGCGGACGATGGCAGCGCAGATTCGCTGGATGGAGGCACTGGTGACGATACCATCTACGGTCAGGGTGGTACCGATACGCTTGTCGGTGGCTCTGGTGACGATGATCTATTCGGAGGCGACGGGGCAGACACCCTGGGCGGTGGGTCGGGCCGCGATCTTCTGGATGGCGGAAATCAGGCCGACAGTTTGACGGGTGGCGACGGCTTCGACACCTTCATTGCGGGCAATGGCGATACGATCAGCGATTTCAACACCGCGACCGGTCAGGATTTCGGCGACAGCGATCAGTCGAATAACGATTTCGTCGATCTCAGCAGCTACTATAATCAGGCCACTCTGGACGCCTATAATGCGTCGGTCCCGGTTGGTGGGGATACATACGCGAACCCGCTGGAGTGGATGCGGGCGGATCAGGATGACGATGGCGTCCTGAACGAGTCAAACATCACACTGACCATCTCTGGCGTCGCTGGCAGCAATCTGACCTATGACAACACCAACGTCTGCTTCGGCGCCGACGCGCTGATCCGTACTGATGCGGGTGAGGTGGCCGCCGGCGATCTGGCTGTCGGTGATATGGTGGAAACCCGCGATGCCGGGCTGCAGGCGATCCGCTGGATCGGCAAGCGCAGGATGGACGCTGCGATCCTGAACGCCAACCCGAACCTTCGCCCGATCCGCATCCGCGCAGGTGCGCTTGGCGAGGGGCTGCCAGAGGCCGATCTGATCGTCTCGCCGCAGCACCGTATTCTGGTTCGCTCGAAGATCGCCCTGAAAATGTTCGGCGCGATGGAGGTTCTGGTTGCGGCCAAGCAGCTGTGCCAGATCGAAGGGATCGACGTGGCCCATGATCTGACAGAGGTCACATATGTCCACTTCCTGTTCGACGCCCATCAGATCGTGCTGGCCAATGGCGCGGAATCGGAATCGCTGTTCACCGGACGGGAAGCGCTGAAATCTGTCGGCCCAGCCGCCGCGGCAGAGATATTTGCGATCTTCCCGGAACTGGCTTTGGATGGTCACGTGCCTGTGGCGGCGCGCCAACTGGCATCAGGCCGCATGGGCCGCAAGCTGGCGGTGCGCCATATTCAGAATGACAGGCAGCTTCTGAGCTGAACGAAGGTACGATAACAACGGGCCGGGGAACGCCTCGGCCCGCTGCATTTAAGGATGCTCAGATTTCGGTCCAGTTCTGCTCGACCACCGCCTCCATCGCGACATAGCTGGTTGTCGCATGAATGAAAGGTAGCGACGAAATCTTCTCTGCCATGATCTGGCGGAAATGGGTCATATCGCGCGAGCGGACTTTCAGCAGGTAATCGAACCCGCCCGCAATCATGTAACACTCCTCGATCTCGGTGATGGACCTGACTCCGTCATTGAATTGTTCCAGAGCTTTCTGTCGGGTATCGGTCAGCCGCGCCTCGACATAGGTGACATGCGTCAGCCCCAGCGACAGCGGCGACAGGATGGCACGATAGCCCTGTATCAGCCCCATTTCCTCCATCTGGCGGATGCGCAGCGCGACGGGGGTTTTTGACAGCCCGACCTTTCGCGCCAGTTCCGTGATCGGGATGCGGGCATTGGCGACAAGCTCTGCCAATATCTTGCGGTTGGTGCTGTCCAGCTCTGCTGTCATGTCCAGATAGAACCCTGAAATAAGTCGATACGACTGGCATTCTGCGCCAATATGGACGCATCGTCCATGCATGATGGATTAAATCCCCTTTGAAAGATGGAGGATCAGATGCCAGCGACCGATTTCAGCCAGTTCACCCTTGATGCCAAGTTCCGGCACGCTGCCCCGTTGCTGGACGAGTTGATCGCACAGGCCGCACTGTCGCCGGAAGCGCGCGGCCGCATCAGCGACAACGCCGCCGATCTGGTCCGCCGCATCCGTCGTACCGATAAGCCAACGCTGATGGAACATTTTCTTGGCGAATACGGGCTGTCCACGCGCGAAGGCGTCGCACTGATGTGTCTGGCCGAGGCGATGCTGCGCGTGCCTGACCGCACCACGATGGACGCGCTGATCGAAGATAAGATCGCCCCATCCGACTGGGGACGGCATCTGGGAGAGGCGACCTCCAGCCTGGTCAATGCGTCCACCTGGGCGCTGATGCTGACCGGCAAGGTGCTGGATGACGACCAGCCCGGCATCGTCGGCACCCTGCGCGGCGCAATCCGCCGACTGGGCGAGCCTGTCATTCGCACCGCCGTCACCCGCGCCATGCGCGAGATGGGCCGCCAATTCGTGCTGGGCCAGACAATCGGCGCGGCGCTCGATCGGGCGAAGGGGATGGAGGAGCAGGGCTACAGCTACAGCTATGACATGCTGGGCGAGGCCGCCATGACCCGTGCCGATGCCGACCGCTATGCCCGCGAATATGCAGCCGCCATCCGCGCAATTTCGGCATCCTGCACCAAGGGATCGGTGCGCGAAAACCCCGGCATCTCGATCAAGCTGTCCGCGCTGCACCCGCGCTATGAAGTCGCACAGGAAGATGCGGTGCTGGCTGAGCTTGTGCCGGTCGTGCTGGAACTGGCGCAGGCCGCAAAAGCCGCGAATATGGGCATGAATATCGACGCCGAGGAACAGGACCGGCTTGTCCTGTCGCTGAAGGTCATCAAGGCGGTTCTGTCCGACCCCTCGCTGGCCGGATGGGACGGGTTCGGCGTCGTGGTGCAGGCCTATGGAAAACGCGCCGGTCTGGTCATCGACTGGCTGCATGACCTGTCGGCGCAGCTTGACCGCAAGATCATGGTCCGGCTGGTGAAGGGCGCCTATTGGGATACGGAGATCAAGCTGGCGCAGGTGGAAGGCCTGCCGGATTTCACGCTGTTTACCCGCAAGGTGGAAACCGATGTCAGCTATATCGCCAATGCCCGCAAGCTGATCGGCTATTCGGACCGCATCTATCCGCAGTTCGCCACCCATAACGCCCATACTGTCGCGGCGATCCTACATATGGTTGGCGACACGGATTTCGAGTTTCAGCGCCTGCATGGCATGGGTGAACGTCTGCACGAGATCGTCATCCGCGAAACCAAGGGGCGCTGCCGCATCTACGCGCCGGTCGGTGCGCATCGCGACCTGCTGGCCTATCTGGTGCGCCGCCTGCTGGAAAATGGCGCGAATTCATCCTTCGTTCACCAGATCGTCGATGAGGACGTCCCGCCGGAAGAAATTGCGCGCGACCCATTCGACATGCTGAACAGTGCAGAACCCCCTGCCCTGCTGGTCCAGCCAGAGGCGATTTTCGGCGCGCGGCGGGAAAACTCTGCCGGTTTCGACCTGACCGATGAGGCAGAGCTTGCGCGGATCACCGCCGCAACCCCGGCAAAGCTGTCCGATGCCAACCCGATCACCCTATCCGATCCGACGGGGAAGCAACGCGCCGTCGTGAACCCGGCCACAGGTGAAACTGTTGCACAGGTCACGGATGCCGATGCCGAAACCGTGGGTCGCGCCATTGCCGATGCGGCGGTCTGGGATGCACCCTCATCCGAGCGCGCAGCGGTGCTGCGTCGTGCGGCAGATCTTTACGAGGAAAACTATGGCGAAATCTTCGCCGCGCTTACGCGTGAGGCGGGGAAATCCCTGCCCGATGCCGTAGGCGAGCTGCGCGAGGCCGTCGATTTCCTGAGGTACTACGCACTTCAGGGGGAAGATCGTCAGGACGCCCCGCGCGGCATCTTCACGGCGATCAGCCCGTGGAACTTCCCCCTGGCCATTTTCACCGGGCAGATCGCGGCGGCCCTGATGGCTGGCAATGCGGTGCTGGCAAAGCCCGCCGAACAGACGCCGCTGATTGCCGCGATTGCCGTGCGCCTTCTGCATCAGGCTGGCGTCCCACGCGCGGCGCTGCAACTGCTGCCCGGAGATGGCGCGACGGTTGGTGCGGCCCTGACCTCTGACCCGCGCATCTCGGGTGTGGTCTTTACCGGCTCTACCGATACCGCAAGGATCATCGCGCGGGCGATGGCCGAGCATCTTGCCCCCGGCACGCCGCTGATAGCCGAAACCGGCGGGCTTAACGCGATGATCGTCGATTCCACCGCCCTGCCAGAGCAGGCCGTGCGCGACATCATCGCCTCCAGCTTCCAGTCGGCGGGTCAGCGCTGTTCGGCGCTGCGCTGCCTCTATTTGCAAGAGGATGTCGCCCCCCATGTGATCGAAATGCTGAAAGGCGCGATGGATCAGCTTTCCATCGGTGATCCGGCACTGCTTTCAACCGATGTCGGCCCTGTCATTGATCCCGATGCACAGCAGGAAATCAGCCGCTATATCGACGCTCAGACCGGCCGCGTGCTGCATCAGCTTGTGGCCCCGAGTGGGGGCAGCTTTGTGCCGCCGGTGCTGATTCAGGTCGATGGCATCGACGATCTGGAACGTGAGGTATTCGGCCCCGTGCTGCATGTCGCCACCTTCCGGGCCAGCGATATCGACAATGTGGTGAAGGATGTGAACGCACGCGGATTCGGCCTGACCTTCGGCCTGCACACCCGCATTGACAGCCGCGTTCAGGAAATCGCCGACAGTGTTCATGCCGGGAATATTTATGTGAACCGCAACCAGATCGGCGCCATTGTCGGCAGCCAGCCCTTCGGCGGCGAAGGGCTGTCAGGCACCGGCCCAAAGGCAGGCGGGCCGAATTATCTGCCCCGCTTCTATGCTGCCGAAACGGCCGCTCTGCCCGCTGGCAAGCCAAGCGGCGATGCGGATCCTGCAGCGATCAATGCGGCCCTGTCCGAGACGACCGCGCCAGAGATCGGGCAGCAGATCATGCCCGGCCCCACCGGAGAGCTGAACCGGCTGAGCCTTCATGCCCGCGAACCCGTCCTCTGCCTTGGTCCGGGCCGCGTTGCAGCAGCGGCACAGGCCGCAGCGGTCGAGGCTCTTGGCGGTCAGGCCGTCCGCGTCGACGGCGCGCTAGAACCAGCGGCACTCACCACACTGGAAGGTTTCTCTGCCGCGATATGGTGGGGCAATGCCGAAACCGGTCGCAGCTATGCCCAGGCACTTGCCGCACGGGAAACGGAAATCCTGCCGCTGATCTGCGCCATGCCGGATCGGGCCCATGTCGCGCATGAGCGACATCTTTGCGTGGACACAACGGCGGCCGGCGGTAACGCAGCCCTGCTGGCAGGCTAGCGCCAGAAGTGAAACCGGGCGCGCACATCACCTGTGCACGCCCGGTATAGAACCTGTGAACGCCGCGTCCTGATCAGGCGGCGTATTTCTGAACGGCACCGTCCTGCTGTGACCATTCGGCATACCACGCATCGAACAGTTTCAGCTGCGCCTCGGCATAGCCTTTCTGGCTGTCGCTCAGCGCGTCGGCTTCGTTGAAATGCAGACTGTATTCCGGCTGCCCCTTCAGCACCATCAGATGCTTGAAGTACAGCACCAGATCCGGCCCCTCGTCATAGGACGACAGCACAGCCAGAGCCTCTTCCAGTTCCTTCGCGCGGGCGCGTGCATCGGCATCGCCCTTTGCCGCCGCCTGACACAGCCCGACAAGATGCAGCACTTCTTTCGGCAGGACAGAGCCGATTCCGGTAATCGCGCCGGTCGCCCCGCAATTCACGAACCCATGAAAAACGCCGGTGTCCACGCCAATCATCAGCGTGACATCATCGTCGCCGCTGGTGATGTTTTCGGCGGCATAGGTCATGTCGGCAGGTCCGCCGAACTCTTTGAAACCGATCAGGTTCGGGTGTTCTGCACGCAGGGCAAAGAACAGATCCGCCTTGGTGACAAAGCCGTAGTAAGGGCTGTTATAGATGATCGCGGGCAAGTCGGGTGCCGCGGCGAGGATCGCCTTGAAATGCGCTTTCTGAGCAGCGGGTGACGGGCCGCGGGACAGAACGCGCGGGATCACCATCAGACCCTTTGCGCCGGCTTTCTGGGCGTGGGCGGCATGGGCCACCGCGCTTGCGGTGTTGATCGCGCCAGTGCCGACGATGACGGGCACGCCGGCCTCGGTCAGCCGCTTGACGCCTTCCATGCGCTGCTCATCGCTCAGCAGCGGCCAGTCCCCCATCGAGCCGCAATAGACCACCGCCGACATGCCATCAGCGATCAGCTTTTGACCGGTCGCGACAAGCGCGTCATAATCCGGGGTCCGGTCGTCCTTGCACGGGGTCATCAGCGCCGGGATGGTGCCGAAAAAGATCTGCCTGTCCATATCGCACTCCTAATGCTCATGCGGCCAGGGCACGGATCGAATCGGGCCGCGTATAAGTGCATTATATCTTTTGTATTTTATTTGTCGACATATATTGCGGACAGAATAACCTGCTGTAAAAACAGCCGGTTCTGGATTTACAGAGCTATATTCTGCCGCCGGTCCTTGGCCAGAAGGCTGCGGATCTGGCCGACGATCAGGTCGGCATGAACGGTCGCCAGCCTGTCGGCTTCATCGACATCCTGTGCCTCGATGGCCCTGACCATGCCTTCGTGACCGTCCGTGTCTGTCGCCGGCGGGGCATCATCATAGGATGAATAGTACAGACGCAGGATACGGCGCCCCTCGTCCAGCAGCCGGTTGAACAATCCGATATAATAGGGGTTGCGCCCGGCCTCGGCGATGGCGGCGTGAAAATTGCGGTTCGTCGCAATCATCCCAAGCGCATCGCGCTCTGCCAGAGCCTTGTCGAAAGCCGCCAGATGGGTCCGAATGATTTTCAGATCGCCCTCTGTCCGGTTCTCGGCCGCCAGTCGCGTCGTGACGCGATACATCAGCGTCAGCGCATCGAAGAAGTTGTGCATATTGATAAAGTCGATATTTGACACGACGGTGGAACGGTTCGGAAGCGTCGTGACCAGCCCCTCTCCGGCCAGCCGGACCAGGGCCTCTCGGATGGGTGTACGCGACATTGACAGGCGCTCGGCAAGCTGAATTTCGTCGATCGGGCTGCCGGGGGGCAGAACAAGGTCGATGATCTCATCGCGCAGGATCTCATAGACGAATTTGACGCCTTCGCCGCGCTTGCGTTCTGGAATGGCGGTGCCGCTGTTCTTGTTCATGCAACCTCTCTCAGTCGACAAGCTGAATACTGGACGCGGGACACTCGATCAATGTGAGAGTGTGGCAGGAGTGTCACCTTGCGCCCCAACTGTCGCTCAGCCGATAACCCTCTGGCCACGGATCATCGGGGTCGAGCATGTGCTGATGAATGCCGGTGATCCAGCCACGGCCAGAGATTTCCGGAATAATGGCGGGCCTATCCCCGACCCTCGTCGTGCTGACAATACGGCCCCCGAAGGTAGAGCCGATCAGCGATTCCGCCGTCAGGTGATCTGCCTGTGTCATCTCTCCACGCGCGTGCAGCAGCGCCATGCGTGCCGAAAGCGCCGTCCCGGTGGGAGAGCGGTCAACCTTTCCCGGCTGTATCGCCACAGCTGCCTTGACCCGCAGCCCGCTTTCGTCACGCGTCAGCGCCCCGGCAAACAGACAAAAGCTGAAATGTTTCCAATCGGGCAGCGTGGGATGGCTAAATGTAAGCTGTTCGTTGGCCGCATTGGTGATCCGCACACCCAGCCGGGCGATGTCATGCGCCTCATCCGGGGTCATCGCGAAGCCCATCGCGGCTGGGTCGACGACCACAAAGCTGTCACCGCCAAAGGCCGTATCCACGTTCAGCGTGCCGAGGCCTTCTACCTCCAAAGTCTGCTCAAGCGGGCCGGCAAAACTGGGCAGGTTCTGCACGAAGATGCGCTGAGCCTTGCCGTCGCGACATTCGGCGCGGACGCGGACGAGCCCGCCCGGCGCTTCCAGCGTCAGACGGGTTTCGGGTTCCTGCATCGGGATCAGCCCGCCATCCAGCAGCACTGTTGACACGCAGATAGAGTTGGAGCCGGACATTGGCGGCGTGTCCTCTGGCTCCATGATGATGAATGCCGCATCGGCGTCAGGATGCTTGGGCGGCACCAGCAGGTTCACATGGCGAAAGACACCGCCGCGCGGTTCGTTCAGGACAAAATTGCGCAGCTTGTCATCCTGCGCAATCCAGCGGGACTGTTCCCAGATCGTGTCGCCGGGGGGTGGCATGACGCCGCCTACGATGACATCCCCGACCTCACCTTCGGCATGGGCAGAGATGACGTGAACAGTTTTGCTGCTACGCATGAATGCTTCCTTCGCTGAGGCTCAGCCAATCGGGCAGTGATTTAGGGGCGATGCCGGACAGGGCGGCGTTTGCGCAATCGGCAAGGCTGCCAAAGCGCATTGCCCGGCCCGACAGGCCCGGCCCGTAATGGGCATATTTCCCGGAATTGGTCATGATGGTGCGGGCATCGGCAGGGAACACAGGTTCGGTTATCGAACACCAGCAAAGATCGGGGACGACCTGAACGCCGGATTGTTCAAGCCGCTTCAATGTGCCATCGACATTCAGCGTTCTGATGATGCTGCGCCCGGCGGTCACAATGGTCGAGGCCCGCACCGGCCTGCCGTTCAGAAGCCGCGCGAGTTCGCGGCATTCATTCGCCGATGCATGGGGGCTGCCGATCGCAACCAGATCAATATCCTCTGGGCCGCTGTTCAGTTCCTGCCACGCGCCCGACAGGTCTCGAACTGAGATATTCGCACGATCCGCAAGTGGTTTCGGCGGCAGGTTTGCCTCTGGCGTGACACCGGCCACATGCAGCATCGGCGCGGCAGAGGTGGTGCCGAAAGCCGCACAAAGCGCCTTCAGATCGTCGGCTGTCGGGTGCAGAGCCGCAAGCCCACGCAGCAGCGGAATACGGTCGGGCGATTTCAGGCCTGCCTGATAACCAGCCAGTGGCCAGAAGCTGTCATCCGCGCCGGGCGGAACTTCGAAATCCAGAATGCGGGTGGGGCGGCGTTCCTCTTCCAGATAGACGCCGGACAGGGGGGCCCGGCCAGTCACCGCGATACAAAGGTCCAGATAATCCGGGTGTTTCGGCGTCCGGGCACCAAGCACGCTGTTGGCATAGATCACGGCGTTGGATTCGGCCCATGCGATATCTTCGGCCAGGTTGGGGCGGTCATCCAGCTGATAGGGCGCGCAGGTGAAGGTCGGCTGGCAGCCCATGCGGGTATAGGCGTCAGCCAATCGCGACGCCTGCTGGCCAAAGACCAGCGGCACGCCCTGCCCCTGCCAGTTCTGCCGATCAACCGAAATCGCATTGATCGTCGTCGGAACGCGGACCTTTGCGCCGATCCGCGCCATCCTCTCGGCGAAGATCAGATTCGCCTGATTGGCGAGGATGCAGCCGTCGATATGGCCGCGTGTGACATCGGTCAGCCGGGCTGCACCCTGAAGCCGCGCGACCGTGCGGATGATCTTCATGGCAAGTGCAGGTGCCTCACCACGGCTGCCCCGCAAGACGGCCTCGTCTTCAGCGGTCAGGTGCAGATTATCGGAGGGCAGGTCGTCAATTGGCAGCGCGATCCCATTGCCGCTGATCCGGTCCGTTGAAATCCGCAGAAATGGGGCTTGTGCCAGCCTGCCGAAATCTTCGGAGGTGACGCGCAAGACAGGCATGGTCTTGCCGAACATCTCGGCCCCGATCAGCGCACCAAGTGTTGCCACGTTCTCGGCTTCCGAAAAGATCAGCACGGCGGGGGCGTTTCCGTTCAGCATCAATTCCAGAATGACGCCAGAGCCAGAGCACGAGCCGCGGCTGGTCGGCATCATCACGACACGGCCAGAGAGGTCTTCGAAGAATGCGGGATGGTGCGTGTCAATCACCCTCGCATTTTCAGGGTCTACCCCGCCCCAGAAGCTGAGGCCCTGATCCATCGCCAGAACCGGGCCTTCACCCGTGCCGGGCAGGATGCGGGTCGCGGTCATTTCACCACGAAGCCATGCGCGAAGGGGTCGCGGTCGTCGATGAAGATGGTGTTATAGCCCGTCATCCGCGCCCATCCGGCGATGGAGGGGACGATTGCGCGGCGTCCCGCGACCTCTGTTTCGGCTTCCACGCGGCCCTTGAAGATCGAGCCGATGATGGATTCGTGCCAGAACTCGTCGCCTGCCTTCAGCTTTCCCTTGGCGGCAAGCTGCGCCATGCGGGCGGATGTGCCGGTGCCGCAGGGGCTGCGATCAATGGCCTTGTCGCCGTAGAAGACGGCATTGCGGGCATGGGCGCCGTCCTGCGTGGGCGCGCCGGTCCAAAGGATATGCGACAGACCATTGATCTCGGGGTGTTCGGGGTGGATGAATTCATATTTCGCGTTCAGCGCGGCGCGGAGTTTCGGGGAAAAGCCGACCAGCTCGCCCGCAGAGAAGTCCGCCATGTCTCGGAAATTCATCTGCGGTTCGACGATGGCGTAGAAATTGCCGCCATAAGACACATCGACGGCGATTTCGCCCAGACCCTCGACCTCTGCCGTCAGGCCCTCGGCATAGAGGAAGCCGGGGACATTGGTCAGACGGACCTCTTCGACGAAGCGGCCTTCCTGAACGTAGCTGATATCGACTTTGCCCGCCGGGGTTTCGATGGACAACCGGCCCGGCTCGCGCGGGTGGATCAACCCGTTTTCGATGCCCATGGTGATGGTGCCGATGGTGCCGTGGCCGCACATGGCCAGACAGCCCGAGGTTTCGATGAACAGCACCGCCACGTCGCAATCGGGCCGCGTCGGCGGATAGAGGATGGTGCCCGACATCATGTCATGCCCGCGGGGTTCGAACATCAACCCGGTGCGGATCCAGTCGAATTCGCGCAGGAAATGGGCGCGTTTCTCCAGCATATTCGCGCCCTCCAGCCGGGGGCCGCCGCCCGCGACAAGGCGAACCGGGTTGCCGCAGGTATGGCCGTCGATGCAGGAAAATGTGTGCGTTGCCATGGTGTCAGAACCGCGATGGGGCGAATGGTTGCAGGTCGATTGCGGGGGGTTGGCCGGTGACAAGATCGCTGACCAGCCGGGCCATTGCAGCGGATTGGGTCAGGCCAAGATGGCCATTGCCGAAGGCATAGGTCACGCGACGCCCGGCACCCGAAGGCCCGATAACCGGCAGCGTGTCGGGAAGCGATGGCCGGAAGCCCATCCATTGCCGACCGCCTTCCGTCTTGAGGCCCGGCAGGAACGCCTTGGCCTTTTTCAGCATCGCATCGGCGCGTTTATAGTTCGGCGGCGCGTCCAACCCGCCCAACTCAACCGCCCCGCCGACGCGGATGCCCGTATCCAGTTTCGTGACCATGAAGCCATGCCCGCCAAAGGTAATCTGTGCGCGCAGGTCCACGGCATCGGGCGGCAGAGTGGTGTTATAGCCGCGCTCTGTCTCCAGCGGGATCCTGTCGCCGAGGGTCCGGGCGATTCGATGCGAAAACGCGCCCGCCGCCAGCACCACATGCGGCACGCGGCGGGTATCGTTGATCGCAACTTCGTCGCCGTCGATCCGCAGCGAGGCAACCTCTGCCTTTTCGATCACCCCGCCGCGTTCCACGAAGCGTTCAGCCAATGCCAGCGTGTAATCCTTGGGGTCCGAAATCGACCAATAGGCCGGCGTGAAGGTGCCGCTGATGAAACGAGGGGCGAGGCCCGGCTGGATCTCGTCCATCTCCTCTCGCGTCAGATGACGGAAATCGAAGCCGTGACGTTTCCGGGCCTGCCATGTGGGCAGGAAGGCGCGGAACTCGCGTTCGGACTCGTAGGGTTGCAGGTTGCCATATTTGCGCAGCAGATTGCCGTGGCCGTTGGCGGCAAGGAACGGCTCCAGCTCTGCCCGCGCGAGATCGATGATCGCGGTCTGCGCATCGGTCGAATGACGCACCCGGTGCGGCAAGGAGGCAGCCGCAAACCGTGCCATCCACGGCGCGATCTTCAGCGCATAGCGGGGCGGCACGGACAAAGGCCCAAGCGGGTCCAGCAGCCATTTCGGCGCTTTCAGCAGCGTGCCGGGGGATGCAAGCGGCATGATCTCCGAAAAGGCAAAGCAGCTTGCATTGCCCGCCGACGCGCCCGCCGCAGGTCCTTCGCGATCCATCACGGTGACGGCCAACCCCCGCGCCTGCAAAGCGAGCGCAGAGGAAAGGCCGATCACGCCGGCCCCGATCACGATCACATCCGGCCCGGTCATGGCTAATGCGTCGCAGAGAGGAACTGTTGCAGGTTCGGGTCTTTGGGGTCGCCGAAAAGCTCATCCGGTGGGGCGATCTCGGCCATGACGCCCTGATGGAAAAAAGCCACGCGGTCAGAGACCTCACGCGCAAATTTCATCTCATGCGTGACGCAGATCATCGTCATGCCCTCGGATGCCAGCATCCGCAGCGTGTCCAGAACCTCACCCACAAGCTGCGGATCAAGGGCCGATGTCACCTCATCGAACAGCATGTAATCGGGCGACATCGCCAAAGCGCGGGCAATCGCCATACGCTGCTGCTGCCCGCCCGAGAGACGCCCCGGATACACGTCCAGCTTGTCGCCAAGGCCCACATGGTTCAGCTGCTTTTCCGCCATTGCCTCGGCCTCGGCCTTGGGCTGTTTCAGCACCTTGCGCGGGGCCAGCATGACGTTTTCCCTGACCGTCAGATGCGGGAAGGCGTTCCATTGCTGGAACACGATGCCGATCTTTTGGCGCAGCTTGTTCAGGTCGGTGGACTTGGCGTGAACCTCTGTCCCGTCAACGGTGATCTTGCCAGCCTGTATCGGCTCCAGCCCGTTGATACAGGTCAGAAGCGTGGACTTGCCCGAGCCGGATCCGCCGATGACGGTCAGCACCTCTCCATTCGATACGGTCAGGTCGATGCCTTTCAGCACCTCTAACGCGCCGAAGGATTTGCGGACGTTTTCGATCTCAATCATTGGACCACCGTCTTTCCAGATAACCGCCGATACGTGCGACGGGGAAGCTGATGAGGAAGTAGAACGCGCCGCAAATGGTCAGCAGCAGCAGCGGTTCCTGCAGGCGGGTAATCAGGATCTGCGTGGATTTCAGCAGTTCCGTCACCTGCACGACATAGACAAGGGCGGAATCCTTCATGACCCCAAGGGCCAGCCCGATCCAGCTTGGCAGCGCCACCCGTGTGGCCAGCGGCAGGACGATATTCATCATGTCCTGCCCCCAAGTCAGCCCAAGCGAGCGCGAGGCCCGGCGTAGCGTCAGCGGCACCGCCTCGATCCCGCCGCGCACGATTTCCGCGCAATAGGCGGATGTGTAAAGCGTCAGCACGATACAGGCCACGGTCAGGCCCGACAGCCCAAGCCGCAGTACCGTGCCAAGGAAGGCATAGGTCAAAACAAGCTGGATTAGCAGCGGGATCGAGCGGAAGATGTCCAGCACGAACATCAACGGCGCGGACCAAACCGGCCCAAGCTGATAGCGGATCACCCCGAAGATGATGCCAAGCACCGTCCCGAAGAAAACCGAAAGCACGGTCACGAAGATCGTCATCCCCGCGCCCTTGGCAAGGAATATAAGGTCATTCAGCGTCAATGCGGTATCGAACATGGCAACCCCCTCAATACCGGAACAGACGGCGAGAGATCAGCCAGGCACCCGCCTGAATGATCTTGACGATGATGTAGAAGATTACCCCGGCCATCGCGAAAAGCTCGAACGTGCGGAAGGTCAGCGCGTTCAGGTCCTGCGTGACGCCGTAAAGGTCCATATTCATGCCGACCGTGACACCCAGAGAAGTCATCAGAACGGCCCAGACCATCTGGTTGGTGATCGTCGGAAAGGAAATTCGGATCATCTGCGGCAACACGATAAAGCGGAAAGCCTGCAGATCCGACATGCCAAGCGAGCGTCCCGAACGCGGCTGCGTATCGGGAATGGCTTTCAGGGCGCCGCGGAAGTTCTCGGCCAGATAGCCGGCATTGTTGAAGGTAATGCCAAGCAGCAGCGATTGATAAGGCGACAGATGCAGCCCAAGCCCGGCCAGTCCGAAATGCGCCATATAGATCTGGAACAGCGCCGGTGTGTTGCGCGCGATTTCCACCCATGTTGTCGCGATACCGCCCAGAATACGGCTGCCGGACCTGCGGAACAGCGTCAGCAGAATGGCGAACAGAATGCCGATCACCATCGACAGGATCGCGATCTGCATGGTGATAAGCGCGCCGTCCAGCATCTCTGGCAAGCGGTTCCACGCCTGACGCCACTGGAATCTGTAGTTGAACATCTCCGCCCCTCGTCTTTACGAAAAAGCGGCGCGGATTGGTCCGCGCCGCTTGATGGCGGTAATCTTAGCGATAGACGCCCTGAATGGTCAGATCGGCGGGCTCGCCTTCACCAACCCATTTTTCATAAAGCTCGGCATAGCGGCCGGTGCGAACCTGCTGGTTGATGAACAGGTTCATATAGTTGATCAGCCCCTGCTCTTCCCGCAGCGCGATCAGTGCGACGTAATCCGGAACCATCGGCGCCTTGTCGACGATCTTGATGCCGGGGAAGTTGCCGGAATCGACATTCGCTTCGGCGACTTCAACGGTGGAAACGGTGGCGTCCAGCTGGCCCTGGCTCAGCGCGAGGAACACGTCCGCCTGATTCTGATAGGGGCGGAATTCGCCCTCGCCCCATTCATTCACCCGCTCTTCCAGCCAGATTGCCTCATAGGTGCCGGCGGTCGCGCCGACCGTCTTGCCCTTGAGGTCCTCCCAAGTGGACATTTCCACGCCTTCATTCGCGGTCACGGCGTTCTCAAAGGCGTAGTAGGGAATGGTGAAACCAACCGTCTTGGCGCGTTCCAGCGTGTCCGAGGTCGACGCGACGCCGATATCCACCTGACCGGAAACGAGCGCCGGAATACGTTCGGGGAACGTGGTTTCAACGATCTCTGCCTCGACACCAAGGGCGGCGGCAAGGTCGTTGCAGTAATCGACATCAAAGCCCTGCGGCTCGTTATTTTCGTCGCGCGACCCCATGGGCGGGAAGTCCAGCACAACTGCGCAGCGCAGCGTGCCCGAGCCGATGATATCGTCCAGCTTGTCGGCAAAAGCCGGGCCGGTAATGGCGGTTGCCGCGATTGCAGCGAAGGTCAAAGCCTTGGTTTTCATTTGGTTTATTCTCCCTGTCTGGTATGCGGGTCCTATCAGGACCGATTCCATATGATTTTTATCGGTCGCATGGGCGCGAAAAGCAAATACAAAATACTTTTTGTATGCAAAGTTTCGGCAGGCGGCGCTAAAATAAGCATGGCCGGGCGCCGATGATGCGCCCGGCGGGTGGGTTACCCCAGATCCCTTGGCATGATGCTTTCGGGGATATTCTGGAAACTGACCGGGCGCAGGAATCTGCGGATGGACAGGGTGCCGACCGAAGTTGCGCCGAAATTGGTGGAGGCCGGGTATGGGCCGCCATGGACCATGCTGTCGGCGACCTCGACGCCGGTGGGGAAGCCGTTGGCCAGCACGCGGCCGGCCTTGCGCTCCAGCACCGGAAGCAATTGACGCGCGGCCTCGGCGTCGGCCTCATCCATCTGGAGCGTCGCGGTCAGCTGACCCTCGAACCCCTTGGCGAGCGCGACCATTTCATCCACGCCGCCGACCCGGATCACAAGACCCAAGGGGCCAAAAACCTCTTCGCCCAAAGCGTGATCCTGAAGATAGGTCTGCGCGTCGGTTTCATAAAGGTTCGGGCTGGCCTCGCGCCCCGTGCTGTCGGTGGTGACGATGGGTTTCACGCTGTTGCGCCCGTCGAAACGCGCCTTGCCGTCGCGATAGGCCTTCGCGATACCGCCGGTCAGCATGATCTGCGGGCCGACCTCGTTCAACGCGTCAGCAGCGGCCTGCACGAAGGCGTCGCCCGCCGGCCCCTGCTCTACCACGGCGATGCCGGGATTGGTGCAGAACTGGCCCGCGCCCATGCTCAGCGATCCGGCCCAGCCCTTGCCGATTGCGGCCCCGCGGGCCTGCGCGGCCTCGGGCAGGACGAACATCGGGTTCACAGACCCAAGCTCTCCGAAGAACGGGATCGGCTCTGGCCGCTGCGCGCACAGATCGAACAGCGCCCTGCCCCCGCCCAAGGATCCCGTGAAGCCCACCGCCTTGATAAGCGGATGCTGGACCAGGGCCTGCCCGACCTGACGGTCGCCGCCCTGAATCAGGCTGAACACGCCCTTGGGCATGCCGGTCGCCTCAATGGCGGCATGGATCGCTTCGGCCACGATCTCGCCGGTGCCGGGATGGGCGGAATGGCCCTTCACCACGACCGGGCAGCCCGCGGCGAGCGCCGCCGCCGTATCCCCGCCGGCCACCGAAAAGGCCAGCGGAAAGTTCGAGGCCCCGAAGACCGCGACCGGCCCGATCGGCCGCTGGATCATGCGCAGATCGGGGCGCGGCAGGGGCTGGCGCTCGGGCAGTGCCTCGTCATGGCGGCGGTCCAGATAATCGCCCTTGCGGATGTGATCGGCGAACAGGCGCAGCTGGCCCGTCGTCCGCCCCCGCTCGCCCTGAAGGCGCGCCTCGGGCAGGCCGGTTTCCTGCGTGCCGATTTCGGTGATCCGATCGGCGCGGGCCTCCATCTCATCGGCGATCGCGTCGAGGAACTTCGCCCGGTCCTCGCGCGACGTATAACCGTAGGTCCAGAACGCATCCTCTGCAGCTTCACAGGCGCGATCCACCAGATCGACCGTGCCGACCGAAAACTGATGCGAAGGACCATGCGCCGGCTCCGACGCAAACTGCCGGTCACCGCCAACCCAGTCGCCAGCGATAAGATGTTTGCCGTGGGGGGTGAAATGCATATCCATGTCCTTTTCAGAAAATAACGCCGAAGATGCGCGGCCGGTTCACCTGCCCCACCGCAGAACCAACGGGTCAAGCGGCTTCAGTAGCTCTATCAGCCGGGCGCGAATGGCGGGTTGCAGCGGAACTTCGGGGTGACGGCTGAAATCGGATGCGATGACGCCGCCTTCGAGCATTGCGGCCTTGCAGGACAGCCAGCCGCATTGCCGGTTTTCATGGTTGATCGCCATGGCCACGCGACCGTAAGCCGCCGTCGCCTGTTCCCGCCGCCCAGCATGGAAATGCGTCAGCACCGGCTTGATCTGATCGACAATCATGCCCGAGGTCATCGACCCGGTCGCGCCCGCGTCGAGATCGGCCAGAAGAGTAATGCCTTCCTCACCGTCGAAAGGCGCCTCAATCGCGTCGCCACCTTCGGCGATCAGCGCGCGCAGCTTGTTCGCGGCACGGGTACATTCGATCTTGAACAGCTTCACCATCTCGATCTCTCGCGCCATGCGCACCAGCAGCGGCACGGGCAGATCGACACCCGACATCGGCGCGTCCTGCACCATGATGGGGATGCCGACCTCACCCACGGCAGCAAATTGTTCGAAGGTCTGATCAGGCGTGCCGCGCAGCGTGGCGCCGTGATAGGGCGGCATCATCATCACGATATCAGCGCCCAAATCCTTGGCCAGATGCGCACGCTCAACCGCGATGGGGGTCGCATAATGGCTGATCGTGACAATGACCGGCACGCGCCCCGCCACATGTTCCAGCGACAACCGGGTCAGCAACTCGCGTTCTTCATCGCGCAGGGCGAATTGTTCCGAGTAATTCGCGAGCACACAAATCCCATCTGCGCCCTGATCAATCAGGCAATCCAGCACGCGCTTCATGCCTTCGAGGTCAAGTGTGCCGTCGGGATTGAAGGGCGTTGGCGCGACGGGCCAGATACCGGAGTAGCGGGTCATTCCTGAATCTCAAAATTATGGAGGTGTTTGTCGGTAATCGTTATCCCGAGGCCGGGCTTGTCGTCGTCAAGATCGATGAACCCGTCGACCGCCGCCGGATCGCCTTCGAAGATGTAATAGAACAGCTCATTTCCGACCTCGACATCGAAGACCGGGAAATATTCCGAGATCATGCAATTCGTATTGGCCATGGTCAGGTGATAATTATGCATCTGACCGGCATGGGGGATCACAGGAAGCTGGAAGGCTTCGGCAATGGCGTTGATCTTTTGCGCGGCGGTGATGCCGCCAACGCGGTTGGTGTCATATTGCAGGACGCTGACGGCCTTCTTCTCGATCAGGTCCTTGCAGCCGATCACCGAAAACTCATGCTCGCCGCCGGAGATCGGGACGATGTTCATCGCGTTGAGTTCGCGATAGCCTTCGACATCATCGGCAATCACCGGCTCTTCCAACCAGCGGGGCTCATATTTCGCCAGCTTCGGCAGCATCCGTTTGGTGTAATCGAGGTTCCAGCCCATATAGCATTCCAGCATCAGGTCGGCGTCATGACCGATCACCTCACGCACGGCCTCAACGCGCTTGAGGTTTTCGCGCATCCCCGGCATGCCGTCTTTCGGACCCCAGCCGAAGCGCATCTTATAGGCGTTATAGCCGTTTGCCTTCGCCTCCTCCGCCTCGGCCTGCATCGCTTCGACCGGACCGGAATAAAGCTTGGAGTAATAGACCGGGATCTTTTCCTTGGTGCGACCGCCAAGCAGTTTGAACACCGGCTTGCCAGCCAGTTTGCCCATCAGGTCCCAAATTGCGATGTCGATTGCCGAGATCGCCGTCATCCCGATGCCCTTGCGGCCCCATGCGTGGCTGCGGCGGTACATCTTTTCCCAGATATAGGCATAGTCGAACGGATCCTCGCCGATCACAAGGGGTGCGAACCAGTCGTCGATAGCCTTTTTCACCACTGTCGGCGCAAGTGCAGCATTGCCGATGCCGACCGTGCCGTCCTCGGTCTCGATTTCGCAGGTCAGCCATTGGTGGAAGCGGAAGGATGCCATTGCATCGCCCTTGCTCCACAACGCATCTGACGCGTTGGTACAGAAATTTCCGGTCGGCGGGACGGTCGGGCCGGTCCAGTTCCAGACGCGGGTGCGGATGGATTTTATCTTGGTCATAATGCTGTTCCTTATGCGTCTGCGCGAAGGCTGCGGTGGGTAGCGGCCATGCGGGCCAGCAGGTGAAATGCCTGCCGCGTTGCGCCGACATTGGCCTTGTTCTGTCCGGCGATATCGAAGGCGGTGCCATGGGCGGGCGTGGTCACCGGCACGGGCAGCCCGCCCGCCACGGTCACGCCGCGTTCAAAGCCCATCAGCTTGATCGCGATCTGTCCCTGGTCGTGATACATCGTGACAACTGCATCGACCTCGCCCCGCCTGGCCCTGAGGAAAACCGTGTCCGAGGGCCAGGGCCCGGTGACATCCTTCTGATGCAGCCGCGCGGCCTCGACGGCGGGGGCGATGATTTCGATCTCCTCTCGCCCGAATTTACCGTCGTCGCCGGCATGTGGGTTCAGGGCGGCCACCGCTATGCGCGGGCGAACAACCCCTGCCCGCTTCAGCGTCTGCTCTGCCAGCCCGATTGCGTCCGACACACCCTGCATCGAGATATTCGCCGCCACATCTTTCAGGCCGATATGGCTGGTCACGCGGGTGGTCATAAGGTCGTCGAGCACGTTCAGTTCCCCATGATAGCCGCCAAAGCCGAGATATCGGGCCATATAGCGATGCTCATCCTCGGCATTCATCCCGCCCCGTGTCAGTGCCGCCTTGTTGAACGGCCCGAACAGGATGCCATCGACCTTTCCAGCCATGGCCAGATCAAGCGCCTTATCCAGCGTGCGAAGGCTGCTGCGGCCGCCTGCCTCTGTCACTTCGGCGATGCGGACCTCGTCAGGGGTCAGCGTATTGAGGTTAAGCCAGCCAGTGCCGGACAGCGATGCGATGTCGTCCTCGGTGACCGCGCGCAGATCCAGCGGCAGCCCCGCCTGCGCCGCACCTTGGCGCCAGATATGTTCGTCGCCGACCAGAACGATATTGGCGGCGGCGGCGACATCGCCTTCCTGCAACAGCTTTGCGATCAGTTCCGGCCCGATGCCGGATGGGTCGCCCGGAATAATGGCGATGGTTGGTTTCTTGTTCGTCACTTGACCAACTCCGTCAGGGAAAGAGACACTGCGGGCACATAGGTCACCAGCAGCAGAATAAAGGCGAGAACGCCGATGAAAGGCAGGTTGGCGCGCGAGGTTTCCCAGATCCCCGCCCGCGCGATCGAGCAGGAGGTGATCAGCACCGAAGCCACTGGCGGCGTCTGCTGACCAATCGCGAGGTTCAGCGTGACCATGATCCCGAAATGGATCGGGTCGATGCCCACGGCATTCACAAGCGGCATGACCACAGGCATAACCAGAATGATCGCGGCCGCGCCGTGCAGGAACATGCCCAGCACCAGCAGCAGCAGGTTCAGCAGCGCCAGCACGATCAGCGGGTTCGTGGTCATCCCGGTGATCTGCGCGGCCAGTTGCTGCGGCACCTGCGCCTGCGTCAGAAACAGCCCAAGCGCGGCCGAGGTTGCCACCAGCAGCATGACCACGCCGGTTTGGCTTACCCCGTCCAGCATGGCCCGGTGAAGGACGCGCAGATCCAGATCGCGATAGATGAACAGCCCGATAAGCAGCGCTGCGACCACGGCCAGCCCCGCGCCTTCGGTCGCGGTCACAAGGCCCGAGAAGATACCGCCCAGAATGATGACCGGCATCAGCAGCGCCCAGAACGCCTTCTTGAACGTGTCCCAGACATGGCACAGATCGAAGCCTTCGGCCCGCGGCAGATCATAGCGCACGGCAAGGATATAGGTCACCAGCATCAGCAACCCGCCGCCCATCACACCCGGAATGATGCCCGCGACGAAAAGCTTCAGGACCGAGACCTCGGCAATCGCGCCGTAAAGGATCATCGGGATTGAGGGCGGGATGATGATGGCAAGCGAGGCCGAGGACGACGTGATCGCGGCGGCCAGCGTGCGTGAATAGCCGCGCTTCTTCATTTCGGGGATCAGCACGGTTCCGGTCGCGGCGACATCCGCCACGGCAGAGCCGGAAATCTCGGCGAATACCATCGACACGCCGATATTGACCATGCCCAGCCCGCCCCGCACAAAGCCGATCAGCGCGGTGACAAAGGTAATCAGGCGCGCCGAAATGCCGGATGTGTTCATCAGGTTTCCGGCAAGGATGAACAGCGGAATGGCGATCAGCGGGAATTTCGTGGCGCCAGCATAAAGCGCGATGGCCACGTCATACAGGCTGGCCGGGCCGACGGTCAGTGCAAACCCGGCCGTTGCAACCACACCGATTGCAATCGCAATCGGGACGTTGATCATAATCAGACCGATCAGCGCGAACGTTGTGCAAAGCAGGATCATTTCTTGTCATCCTTCAGCATGGCCGCGTTCTCACGCTCGGCCTGAGCGATTGCATGCTCGATTTCGGCATGTTCCTGATCAATCCCCTGCGCCGCATTTCGCACCGTGCGCGGCATGGTCAGCAGCGTGCCTATGATCATCAGCACGGCAGAGATCGGAACGATGGATTGCACGATATCAAGGGTCATCCAGCGAAGGCTCAGCAGGGAATCCCACTTGGCGACGGCCAGAACCGCGTTGCCATACCAAGCGACGACCGCGAAATAGCCGATAACCAGAAATTCGGAAAACAGCGTCAGCGCCACCGCGGCACTGCGCGGAAGGGCAGCGACGAGGCCGCCAAAGCTCATATGCTGTCGTTGGAAGATCGCGTAGCTTGCACCGAAATAGGTCAGCCATGCCAGCAACATGCTGGCGATTTCATCATACCAGGACGGCGAGGCGCCCAGATATCGCATGGTCGTCGCATAGACGACCGAGCCTGTCAGGCCCAGCAGCAACAAAAGACAGACGGCCTCGATGCAACGCACCAGCCCGCGCTCTATTATGGCGAACATTGGGGACTCCGGGGTTGGACCGCCCGCGCCAAACCGGCGCGGGCAGGTTTCATGGCAGCTTATTCAGCGAGTGCCTGCGCTTGGCTGACCAATTCGCCGCCGCCTTCGACCTGCGCCGCGAAAGCTTCGTAGACCGGGGCAGAGGCAGCGATAAATGCCGCCTTGTCGGCCTCATTCACCTCCATGCCTGCGGCTTTCACCTTCTCGACCAGTTCGGCATCGGCCGTCTCACCCTCGGCCAGCGACCAGTCCTGAACCGAGGCCGCAACTTCCGCCGCTGCGGTGCGCACATCATCCGGCAGCTCGTTCCAGACCGGCAGGCCGGCGGTCAGATAGGTGGGCGAATAAACATGGCCCGTCAGGCTCAGATGCTTCTGCACCTCCTGGAAATTCGCGCCGGTGATATTCGTCAGCGGGTTTTCCTGCCCCTCCATCGTGCCGGTTTGCAGCGCAACGAACACCTCAGAGAATGCCATAGGCGTTGGGTTCGCGCCCCATTCGTTGAACATCGCGACCCGCCATTCAGATGATGGCGTGCGGATTTTCAGACCGGCCAGATCCTCGGGCGTGTTGATCGGGCGCACGCTGTTGGTGATCTGGCGGAACCCGTTTTCCCAGGTCGAGATTAGTTTCAGCCCCGCCTCTTCCGCCTTCCCGGCCAGCGTCGTCTGAACGATTTCAGCATCAATCGCCTTCAGATGTGCGCGATCCTGCACCAGAAACGGCATGTCGAACAGCGCGAATTCCGGCGCCGCGTTCGTCATTATCGAAGAAATCAGCGTGAAATCCACCGTCCCGAGGCGAAGTTTCTGCAGCAGTTCCTTCTCATCGCCAAGCTGGCCGTCAGCGTAGAACTCGACCACATGCGCATCGCCAAGCCGGGTCTGCAGGTCTTCGGCGAATTTCGCCGCACTGCGCCCCTGAAGGCTGTTGGACGCCGCACCGACCGCGACAACATAGGTTTCAGCACTTGCGCTGATGGCCCCGAAAGACGCGACACTGGCAAGCAGCGCGGCCATACCCAAACGAACAGATTTCATGACTTTCCTCCTCTGTCGAAAACTGACGGTCCTCGCGCCGCCACATTTATTCTGTATTTTGTATACAAGCACAAAAAATATTTTTGCAATATATTTTTTAGGTTGGGCTTCGGCGTGGCGCGGTGCTATCTTCAAGGGCCAATCATTACAGACCGGCCAGCATGAACAGCTCTCTTGCCATCACGACACGCTCGCTTCACGATCAGGTGGTTTCCCGCGTAAGGGACCTGATAATAGAAGGAATTCTTGAGCCTGGCACAAGAATAGATGAAGCGTCACTTATCGAAGAACTGGGCGTTTCGCGCACCCCTTTCCGCGAGGCGCTGCGTACCCTCGCCGCTGAAGGGCTGATCGTCATGCGCCCTTCCCGCGGCTGTATCGTCCGCAAATGGAGCCCGGAAGAAGTGTTCTCCATGCTGGAGGTTCTGGGCAATTTGGAACAACTTGCAGGAGAATTAGCCTGCGTCCGCGCAACTGATGCGGAAGTCGACAAGCTGATCCGCCTGCATGAGCAGATGATGACGCAATACCGCGCCGACGACCGTATGCCATATTACAAGCTGAACCAGCAGTTCCATTCGCAACTGACCGCACTTGCAAAGAACGAACCTTTGGCAGAGATGCAGCGCATCCTGCAGGCCCGGCTGAAACGCATTCGCTTTATCGGCAGTCAAAAGCCTGAGAACTGGGCCGGAGCGGTTGCGGATCATGAGGAAATGGTCGCCGCGCTGAAAGAGCGCGACGGTGCGCGGCTTGGCCGGATCATGCGAGAGCATCTGATGCGCACATGGGATCGGGTAAAAGACAGCATCTGAAGACAAAAGACTCCATCGCAAGCCTCTTCTAAAACACTGCGTTATCAGCCCGCTGCCATGAGCAAGGTCGGAAACTCCGACTTCGGGCGCTCCAAAATCGGTAGGCACGGCGGACACTCTGATAACGGCCGAGGGCACGTGGGTAGCACATCAAGCTAGGTAAATCCCCTTAGATTCAAGGGATTGCTGTACACCATTAAGAGCTTGCGATGCAGAGAAACTCGCCAACTGTGGTATATATTCCCAAATCTTCACTTCGTGATATGCCGTGCATATTGCAGATCTTCCAACAGCATCGATCGTGCGGCTTCGGCATCTTCACCCGATAGCCTGAGGATATAGCTTGGATGCCAACTTATCAAAATTGGGCCACCCTCCATCGCCTGCTCGATCTTTCCTCGCCTCTCGCGAAGAGAGCCGGAGTTTCCGGTCAAAGAAAAAGCCGCCGTCGCGCCGAGTGCGAGCGTCAGCTTGGGCGCAATAAACCGGCGCTCCAGATCAAGCCACCAGCGACAATGCTGGATTTCCCCGCGATTGGGGTTCTGGTGCAGGCGCAGTTTTCCGCGCGGACGAAACTTGAAATGCTTCACCGCATTTGTAAGCCAGACGGGACCCAACTCTGCCTCTTGCATCATCTCCCTGAGCAGTTGACCTGCGGGACCGACGAAGGGGCGGCCTCGCAAATCTTCCTGATCCCCGGGCTGCTCTCCCACGATCATCAAGGCGGCACTGGGATCCCCTTCGCCCCAGACCGTTTGCGTCGCAGTTTGGCATAGATCACAGCGCGTGCAGGACATTGCCGCTTCGCGCGCCTGTTCAAGCGTCTCGGGCTGATCGGTCAGTTGGGTGGAAGGCAAGCGGTCAAGAATGCGGGCCGCGCGCTCTGGCGGATCAGAGGGCAGAGCAGCGCGCATGGCGGCGACGCGGGCATCCGCCTCGGCCAGCATCTGCGGGATCAGGCGCGTTTCGGGCATGTTTTTCCAGTATTTGACTGGCATTTCGGACTTCATTGCCGAAATCTTGACCCGCGCCGGGTTGAATATATTGCGGAAATAGGTCGCCCACAGCGCCTCGCTGGCATCTTCGGGCAGATCGGGACGTTGATGGGGTGCAGGGGCATATTCAAGCACGCCTTCCCGAAAAATGACTGACATTTCCGGCGTCGCGATCAGCCAGTCCATATCTGCGAAACGTCGCGCGAAGAAGTCCGCCGAGCGTTCGGTAATGAAATGCTGCGGCTCGAACCAGGCGGCGAAGCTGCGCCGCGGGGTGTCGCTGGGTATTTCTCGGAAGCGCACAAATGCGTGCATTTTGTGAACGTCGCGCCGGACCGATTTTTCCATCTGTCTCAGCTTTTGCGTCAGCGCATCGGCGGGGTTTGAAAGAGCATGACGGTCAATCTGGTGGCGCAACAACACACGATAGGCAAGCGCGGGAGCTTGCGGATCGGCGTGGCACAGGACAGTGCCGGTCAGGTCAAGCAACGTCTTGCTGGCGATTACGGGATGCGGCCCGACTTTGCTCGGTAACGGATCGGTATCGAACAGCCCGTTATCACCCGGCTGCCGCGTCCATTCGATATCTTCGGCAGCAATTCGGTGACTGGCCAGCCGCCGTGCAATTTCGCGCCAACGCGGTACTGTTGACTGTGCGGGCAGCGCAGCGCGATACATCAGAATAGCGACAATTGCCGGGGTGCGGCGGCAAAGCGCGCCCGAAGGTTTTCGCTGTCCGTCAAGCCGCCCGGCGTCCAGTCCGGCAGGGAAACAAAGGGCCGGGCCTTCTTCATCACCGCGCCGATACGCACCAGATCGGCATAGCGCACCGCGCCGGACCGACGCGCGGCGATGATCCGGTCAACGCTTCTCGTGCCGAAACCGGGGACGCGCAGCAGCATCTCGCGTCCCGCCCGGTTTACGTCAACGGGAAAGCGGGCGCGATTGGCAAGCGCCCATGCCAGCTTCGGATCAATCTCCAGATCCAGATTGCCACCTGTGCCGACCGGCGTGATCTCATCGGCCTCGAACCCGTAGAAACGCATCAGCCAATCGGCCTGATACAGCCGGTGTTCGCGCATCATCGGGGGTCGGATCAGCGGCAGTGCGGCCGAACTGTCGGGGATCGGGCTGAATGCGGAATAGTAAACGCGGCGCAGGCGATAACCAGTATATAGTCGCGAGGCCGTGCCCAGAATATCCCGGTCAGGCGTCGCATCGGCGCCAACGATCATCTGCGTGGACTGACCGGCAGGCGCGAAATTTGCCGGGCGTTTGCCGGTATGGCTGCGATCCCGGCTGGCCTCGGTTGACAGGCGCACACCGGCCATCGCGGCGCGGATCGTCTCAGGCTTCTTTTGCGGCGCAAGCTTGCGCGTGCTGCTGTCCTTCGGCAGCTCGATATTGATCGAAAGCCGGTCGGCATGAAGCCCCGCCTCGTCGATCAGCTCTTTACTGGCTTCGGGAATGGTCTTGAGGTGGATGTAGCCCTTGAAGCCGTGATCGCGCCGCAGCATCCTTGCGATGCGCACCATATCGGCCATCGTGTCATCCGGGCTGCGGATGATGCCAGAGCTGAGGAACAGCCCCTCGATATAGTTCCGGCGATAGAATTCCAGTGTCAGGGTAACGACCTCTTCCGGGGTGAAGCGCGCACGTTCAACCCGGCTGGACACGCGATTGATGCAGTAAGCGCAATCGTAAATGCAAAAGTTCGTCATCAGGATTTTCAGCAGGCTGATGCAGCGCCCATCCGGCGTATAAGCGTGACAGATGCCCGAGCCACCGGCGCTGCCTATGCCACCACCGCGCGAATCGCGGCGTGTCGTCCCGCTGGACGCGCAAGAGGCGTCATATTTCGCCGCATCGGCAAGGATTGCCAGTTTGTCCTGTAATGTTCGCTGCATGGAACAAAGATAGAACACGTTATGACGCAAGCAAGTTGATTTATCTTTATGTCGCGATGTCGCGCCGGTTGGGCGCCTTAGATTCGACGCATTGCTGCTTGCGCGACGACAGGGCCGGTTGCGACGCCGCCCGGTGCGCCACCAGCGGGTTCGTCCGTAATGGCCAGCGTTGCATTCGCCACAAGAATGCGCAGGTCTTCCGGGATTGGCATGGCCGCCTGTCCCTCATGCGGCATGACACCCAGCGAGATCGGCGCGCGTTCGCCCTGAATCAGCCAAAGCTCGAAATCGCGACCCTCTGCGGGTGGTTGACCAGCAACGGAAACGCGCATTTCGCCATCGCTTTCATCGTAAAGCGCGGTCAGCCGGACAGAGCTGTCAACTGACACCATATCCGAAACCCAAAGTCTGGGCTCTGTTTCGGGTTCCGGCTGACCGAACCAAAGCAGCGCGATCATGGCGGCTGACGCGCAGACGGAACCGAGAGAAAGCCATTGCCAGAATCTGACAGCGTTTGCAGGCGGTATGCTTTCCGGGAACAGACGCCTTTCGACACGGTTCCAAACCTTGGCGGGCGGGCTGAGGGGCCTGACCTCATCTGCAATGGGATCGAAATGCGCCTCCCACCTTGCGACCTCGGCCGCCAAAGCCGGTTCATTCAGAAGGCGGCGCCGAAACGTCTCACGCTCTGCCAGTGGCAATGTGCCAAGAACATATTCGCCAGCCGTGGCGATGTCGCGGGGATCGGGCATCGGGATGTCATCGGTCATCTGGACAGACACTCCCTTAATCTGAGCAGGCTGCGACGAAGCCAGCTGCGCATTGTATTCAGCGGAACGGTGAACCGCTCTGCCAGCTCCTGATAGGTTTCGCCTTCGATAAAGGCCAGGCGCACGGCCTCGGCTCGGTCTGGGGCAAGCTCGTCCAGGCAGGCGTCGATCCGTCGTCCCTCAGATCGCATAACAGCTGCGTCTTCCGGGCCGGGGCGATCATCCGAAAGGCTTTCCGCCGCATCCAGATCGCCGCCACCTGGCTTGCGACGGCGCAGCGTGTCGATGGCCAGGTTGCGCGTCACGGCGTTCATCCATGCCTGCGGGCTTGCCACCTGCGCGGAATAACGGTCGGCATTGTGCCAGATTTTTACGAACACCTCCTGCAAGACATCTTCCGCCTCTTGCTGATCCTTCAGGATACGCAAGCTGATCCCGAAAAGTTTCGGTGAGGTCATGCTGTAAAGCTGCCGGAACGCGGCACGGTCCCGCAAGGCGACCCGTGCGAGCAGTTCCTGCAACTCTGCCGCATCTGAGGACATAGAGGGCTCCGGTTCGCTGGGCTGAGGATGCAACAGCGCAGACCCGACCGCAAGCCATCGCTGATTTTCACGAAAGCGTGAGCACCGCAACAATTGTCGCTTCGCTTTCGTCACCAGATGACCAGCCATAGGAGGATGGAATGAAAGTTATTAAATTTGCAATGACCACGGCCTTTGCTCTGGCGGCCTCGACCGCCCTTGCGCAGGACGCAACCGAAATGCCGGCGACTGTTGCGGATATCGTGATGGAATCCGCAGATCACACGACGCTTGAACAGGCCGTCGTCGCGGCTGAAATGGGTGAAGCGCTTATGGGCGAAGGTCCGTTTACCGTTTTTGCCCCGACCGATGCGGCCTTCGCAGCCTTGCCAGAGGGCGCGCTTGAAGAGGCGATGATGCCCGAAAACAGGGAGCAGCTTGTCCAGATTCTCGGCTGCCACGTGGTTGAGACGAAGGCGCTTGCTGCCGATGTCGCGCAAATGATTGCCGATGATGGCGGCGCGCATCCGGTGACGACAATGGGCAACTGCAATCTGACCCTGACGCGCGACGGTGAAATGGTGAAGATCAACGACAGCGTAACGGTTACCGCCGCAGATATGGAGGCCGGCAACGGCGTCGTCCACGTCATTGACGGCGTGCTGTTGCCGGCGATGTGATCGCGCCGTCGTAAAAGCTGATCCGGGCGATGGCTTCGCTGCGCCCGGATTTTGCATGGCTTGATGCCGGGTTGAACGCAGAGTGACTGAAACCTTCGCTCTCTCGGCTTTTGCAGCGGCTCGACCACGCACGCCGTCGAAGCTCACATACAGCGATCGCAAGCTTCGATCGCGGAGTTGAGTCGCGAACTTGAGATCTGTCCCAAGACAGTTGCCAAATGACGCAAGCGGCAATCGGTCGAGGATCAAAAGGCCGGGCCGAAAGAGCCGCGCTCAACCATTCTCAGCGAAGAAGAAGCGATGGTCATTGCCTTGCGGCGTCACACGCTCTTGCCTCTGGACGATTGTCTCTATGCCTTGCAGCCCTCGATCCCCCATCTGACACGATCTTCATTGCATCGCTGTTTTCAGCGACATGGAATATCGCATTTGCCTGACGTCGAAGGTGACAAACCTAAGCGGCAGAAGTTCAAGCGATATCCTATTGGCTGTATCCATATGGACATCGCCGAGGTCAGGACGGAGGAAGGCAAGCTCTATCTGTTTGTCGGGCATTGCCAACTTGCTGACGCACCTGCGGCAGTTTAGCCGTTCACCATGAATATTGTAGCTGAGATGCCGCGCCTGAAGGCTTTCGTTTCCCGCGCGAGATCATCGCTTACGCCGTTTGGGCCTACCATCGGTTCGCGCTGCGCACGGCGGATGTAGAGGATCTGCTCCGCTGAGGGGGCCGTAATTGTCAGCCGGGAAGCTGTTCGCAAATGGGTGCACCGGTTTGGTCGGCATTTCGCACATTGCATCAAGCGCGACCGGCCCGCTGCGGCGGAGAAGTGGCATCTGGACGAAGTCGTCGTGCCGATCAACGGCGTGAAGATGTGGTTGTAGCGGGCCGTGGATGGGAGCGGGGATGTGCTCGACATTCTGGTGCAGCCAAGGCGAAACGCCAAAGCGGCCAAGCGCTTCTTGCGTCAACTGATCGCCCGTTTTGCCCAGCCCCGCGTTATCATTACGGACAAGTTGCGCAGCTATATCAAACCGATCCGTCAGCTGGCCCCGGACGCCGACCACCGCGCCCACAAAGGGATCAACAACCGGATCGAGGGCTCGCACCGACCGACGCGGAAGCGAGAGAAGCTCATCGGCCGGTTCAAGTCGCCTAGGCAGGCGCAGCGTTTCCTGTCCGTCCATGACCAGATCAATACGATATTCAGACCCCGCCGCTATCGTCTTTCCGCCATCTCATACCGCCACGCCAGATCCGATGCCTTTGATCTGTGGCAGAGCTATGCCCGCGAAATGATTGCCTGAAACGGGCTGTTCACACCAATTGCAGATCAGTTACAACACGTCGGCAATCTCTGTTGGAACAGGCCCGAAAGCTTGGATGGGCACAGCGCAGCAATCACTTACTGCCAAATAATTCAGGGTCAGGCTGCAGTCATTCTGGACCCACAGCAAGAGGTCGCCTGCGTCGTCACATCATTTGCGGATATTGGCAGCATCCGCAGCGAAAATGACAGTGAGGCGATGTTGCGGGCCGCAAGGCAGATCAATATCGAAACTGGCGGAACCCCGGCCGCGCGTCAGCCCTGACGCCCCTTCGGCACGACCATTGGTCGCCCCGTCACCGGATCGGGGATGATCAGGGTGTGCAGGCCGAAGACCTCCGCAATCAGCGCTTCGGTCACGATTTCTTCGGGCCTCCCTTCAGCGATGATTGCACCGTCGCGCATCGCGATCAGATGGGACGCATAGCGGCAGGCCTGATTGAGATCGTGCAGCACGGCGGCGATGGTCCGACCCTTGGCGTTCAGGTCGGTCAGCAGCTCCATCAACTCGATCTGATGGGCGATATCCAGATAGGTCGTTGGCTCATCAAGCAGCAGGATCGGTGTTTCCTGCGCCAGCACCATGGCAATCCAGACCCTCTGGCGCTGCCCGCCCGACAGTTCGGCAACCGGCCGCGTGGCGTGATCGGTCATGCCAGTCGCGTCGAGCGCCTCGGAAACCGCGCGTTCATCCGCCAGTGACCATTGCCGCAGGAACGATTGATGCGGAAAGCGCCCGCGCGCAACCAGGTCGGCGACCGTGATGCCATCCGGCGCGATGGCACTTTGTGGCAGCAGGCCAAGGCGCCGGGCGACATCACGGACGGGCAGGCGGCCGATTTCTGCCCCATCCAGGATCACACGACCGGCGGCGGGCGTGAGCAGGCGCGACAATGCGCGCAGCAGGGTCGATTTGCCGCAGGCATTCGGGCCGACAATCACGGAAAGGGACCCGTCCGGAATTGCGACCGACAGACCGCGGGAGATCTCGCGCATGTCATAGCGCAGCGTGGCGTTTTCGGCTGACAGGCGATGCATCGGTGACTCCTTGCTCGATCACCCTCATGTTGCATTGCGGAATGCGTTCTGCAATATGGCCGCAGCCGTCGGTTCCCTCTTGTCCCCCGATCAGCCAGCGACTTGTCAGACCCGGAACCGGTAAAAGGCACCCATGTTTCGCACCCTGTTTCTGATCGCGGTGGCCCTGCCCTTCGCCCTTTATGCGCAGGATACCGGCTGGCCGCGCGATATTGCGCATGACACGGGCGAACTGACGCTTGAACAGGCGCCGCAGCGGATTGTTTCAACCTCGCCCAGCCTGACCGGAATCCTGCTGGCCATTGACGCGCCGCTTGTCGCGACGGCAGCAACGGCTGTCGGGCCGCTGACGGACGACAAGGGTTTTTTCCACCAATGGGCGCAGGCTGCAGACGCGCAGGGGGTGGCGGTGCTCTATCCCAACCTGCAATTCGATATCGAAGCACTGATCGGCGCCACGCCGGATCTGGTCGTCGCCTCATCAACCGGGGGCGATAGCGGGCTGGACTATATGGCCGAACTGGATGCACTTGGTATCCCGGCCATTGCGTTGAACTATGCCGATCAAAGCTGGCCAGAGATGGCGCGGATGCTGGGCCGGGCAACCGGCCGGGAACAGCAGGCCGAAGAGGCAATCGCCAGCTTCGCGGCATATTCATCCGACGCAACGGCCCGGATCGCAGTGCCGAAGGGCGGCGCCAGCATCGTCGGCTATGATATCGGCGGAAGCTGGTCCATCGGCAAGTCCGACAGCCCGCAGGCAGAAATCCTGACCGCGCTAGGCTTCACGGTCGAACCGCTGCCCGAAAATCTGCGCGGTGCGGTCACCCGATCATCGGATTTCGACTTTATCTCTCGTGAAAACCTGTCGGCTGCGATCACCGGCGAGACGGTGTTTCTGCTGGCCGGGGACGAACGCGACGTGGCGGCCTTCATGGCCGATCCGGTTCTGGCCAACCATCCGGCGGTCCTGTCGGGCCGGGTCTATCCGCTTGGCAAAAGCTCTTTCCGTATCGATCCCTATTCGGGGCGCCAGATGATCGACACGGTGCTGGAGCATCTGCCCACACAATGACGCGCGGACGACGCTTCTGGCTGGCGTTCGGGCTGGCGGTCCTGTTACTAGTCATGGCCGCCAGTCTTGCGGTCGGGTCGCGCCATATCCCGCTGCCCGTTATCCTCGATGCACTGCGCCAGCCCGACCCCCGCAATGACCTGCATCTGATCGTCCGAGAGCTTCGTGTGCCGCGCACCCTGCTGGCAGCCTTGGCGGGTGCTGCGCTTGGCATGGCCGGGGCGATGATGCAGGCGCTGACCCGCAACCCGCTGGCCGAGCCGGGGCTTCTGGGCATCAATGCCGGCGCCGCGATGGCAGTGGTGCTGGGCATCGCGCTGTTCGAACTGTCAGATATTGCAGGCTATGTCTGGTTCGGCTTTGCCGGCGCCGGTCTCGCGGGTGCAGTCGTTGTCCTGCTGGGCCGGGCGCACGACACCGGCTCCGATCCGATCCGGCTGGTTCTGGCAGGTGCGGGATTGTCGGTGGTGCTGGGCGCGCTGACCGGCATTCTGGTGCTGAATGCCCCGTTGGAGCTTTTCGACGCCTTACGCAAATGGACCGCCGGCTCGATGGAGGGACGCGGGCTTGATGTGGCGGCGGTGCTGGCACCGGCGGTATTGGCAGGCGGATTGCTGGCAGCCGGGCTGGCGGGCAACCTGAACGCCATCGCATTGGGTCAGGATCTGGGACGAACGCTTGGGGTCAGGACCGGGCGGGTCTGGGTGCTTTCCTGTCTGACGGTGATGTTGCTGGCAGGCGCCGCGACGGCGGCGGTCGGGCCCGTCGGCTTTGTCGGGTTGCTGGCACCCCATGCGGCGCGGATCATTTGCGGGCCGGACCACCGGCTGATCCTGCCGGCCTCGGGCCTGATCGCAGCTTTCCTGCTGCTGACGGCCGACATCATGGGCCGCGTCCTTGCCCGGCCAGAGGAGATCGCCGCCGGAATTGTCGCAGCCATCCTTGGTGGGCCGTTCTTCATCATCCTTGTGCGCCGCTTTCGGCTGGTGGGATCATGAACGGGTCGTTCCGGGCCTTGCGGCTGGGTTCGCTGTCTGTGCTTTTCCGCCCTCGTGTGGCGCTGATCTGTGCGCTGCTTTTCATGGTTCTGCTGGCTCTTGCCGTCCTGTTGATGGGAACCGGGACGATGCCGCTGCCTGTGGCCGAGCTTCTGGCGATACTTGGCGGGACAGGCGACAATCCTGCCGCCGAACAGATTGTCATGAGGGTTCGTTTGCCCCGGCTGCTGACCGGCGCGTTTGTCGGGGCTTCACTTGGGATGGCGGGGGCGATGTTTCAGTCAGTCGCGCGCAACCCGCTGGGATCGCCCGATGTGATCGGCTTTACCACCGGCGCGGCGACGGGGGCGATTGTGCAGATTGTTATGTTCGGCGCGGGCCCGCTGGCGACGGCGCTTGCCGCTATGATCTCTGGCGTGGCGACGGCGGCGGCTGTCTTTCTGCTGTCGCGCAAAGGCGGGTCAGCAGGGGGGCAGCGGCTGGTGCTGGTCGGAATCGGCATCGGGGCGACGCTGTCGGGACTGAACACGATGCTGGTTGTGATGGGCAACCTGGACCGGGCCATGGCCGCACAGGTCTGGCTGGCCGGGTCGCTGAATATGCGGACATGGTGGCATGTGCTGCCAGCCAACATGGGATTTCTGCTGATTGCGCCCATTGCATGCTGGCACGGCCGCCGCCTGAGCCTGCTGGATATGGGCGACGACATGGCCCGTCAACTGGGCGTCGCGACCGAAAAAACGCGGCTGGTGGCGGTTCTGGCGGCGGTCAGCCTGACCTCGGTAGCGACGGCGGCGGCCGGGCCAATCACCTTTGTGGCACTTGCTGCACCACAGCTTGTGCGGCGGCTGACCCGAGCGCCAGAGATCCCGATGCTGCCTGCCGCGCTGATGGGTTCGGTTCTGCTGCTGGCCGCCGATCTGCTGAGCCAGCGGATCGCTGGAAATCTTGTGATGCCAATCGGCCTGACGACAGGTCTGCTAGGCGGGCTTTACATCTTGTGGCTCCTAACCCGGACCGGGCGGCGCTAACGCTGTTGAAATCCGACAACATTTGCGCCCGCAGGTTCAGATTCGGCACTCCGGTCCTTGATATGCAGAACACATTCTGTATAGGGGGACGCAAAACAACACGTCAGCAAGCCCATGTGCCAGCCAGCCGACCGAATGGTTAGGAATATGCACATGACTCAGCGCAGATACGCGCATCTCATGGGCGGCGTTGCATTTGTCACGCTGTCACTGGGTTGCCCCACACTCGCCCTCGCACAGGACGGCACCACGAACCCGGTAATCGTCCTGGATACTTTGGTAATCACGGGCGAAAAACTCTCCCGCAGCATCGATAAGACGGCATCGTCGGTGGCCGTGGTCACGGCCGAGGATCTTGAAGAGAACTCGCAGATCGAAACCGTGGCCGAGGCGACAGCCGACGTCCCCAATCTCAGCTATGCCAATACCGGTGGCTTCGCAGGCGCGCCCACTATTCGTGGCCAGGACAGCGAGGGGCCCAATTCCGGCGCCACGGCGTTTTTCGGCGGCACGCAGCCGCGCACATCCGTCAATCTTGACGGGCATTACCTGAACTATAACGAGCAGGTCTTCAGCGGCACCGCCGTATGGGACGTTGACAGTATCGAGGTCTTCCGCGGACCCCAGACCGTCGCTCAGGGCGCGAATTCCATTGCCGGCGCCATTATCGTCAACACCAAAGACCCCACTTTCTCCCCTGAAGGGGCCGTGCAGCTGGAATATGGCAGCCGCAACAAGCGCCGGGTTTCGGCAATGTATTCGGCCCCCATTGCGAAGGATCTGGCGGCGCGCGTCGCACTGGACTATTCGGCGCGCGACACCTTTATCGACTATACCAGCACGGCCTATCAGGAAACCGACACCGGCCACGATCTTGAAAGCCGGAATGCGCGGGTCAAGCTGCTGTGGCAGCCCGAGGAACTGCCGGGTTTTGAGGCGAAGCTGACCTTCAGCCACAGCAACACGAACCGTCCGACCTGGGAAGCGGCGACCATTCCCTTTGAAGATCGCGACAGCACCGCGACCTCGAACCCATCATGGGCGCAGCGCACGAATACGACGGTGCTCGATCTTCGCTATGATGCCGCCAACGGCACAACGCTGACAAACCGGCTGCAATATTCCGACGGCCATACCTTCCGCGAAACCGTCCCCGAGACATCCGGCACCGCGATCCTTGATACCAAAAGCATCTCGAACGAGACCCGCGCCACTTTCGGCACCGAGGACGATCCGATCAGCGGCGTGGTGGGCCTTTATGCATCGCGCAACGAGGCCGATGAATACCTGAATTTCCGCGGCGACTCTAACTATTACGACGAAAAGGAAAGCCTCGGCATCTTTTCCGAGGTGAACTGGCGCTTCGCAGATCGCTGGATTCTGTCCGGCGGGCTGCGCTATCAGCGCGACCATATCGTGAGAAACGGTGAATCGTCCTTCGCCAGAACCAAGCTGGACTATGACGAAATCTTCGACGCCTGGCTTCCCAAGCTTTCGCTGGCCTATGAGATCCGGCCCGATACCACCATCGGCGCCTTGATCAGCAAAGGGTATAACCCCGGCGGCACGTCGCTGAACCTCAATAACGGCGTCTATTACGATTACGGCGCCGAAACGGTGTGGAACTATGAACTGTTCGGCCGCGCGCGGCTGCTGGATGATCGCCTGTTCCTGACCGGGAATCTGTTCTACAGCGAGTTTGACAACGCGCAGCGCTATGTCTTTGCAGAGGTCGTGGGCGGGCTGTGGTCGTCCTACACGATAAATGCCGACAAGGCGAAATCCTATGGGCTGGAGGTCACGGCAGACTATCACGCCAGCGACGCGCTGCGCCTCAAGGCCGGGCTTGGCCTGCTGAGGACCGAGATCACCGAGTTTTCAGATGCGATTGGCGATTATGAAGGCACCGAATTCGCCCGCGCGCCACGCAAGACGCTGACGCTCGGCGCCGACTGGGACATCACCCCGGACCTGCGCCTTTCGGGCAACCTGCGCTATACCGACGGATACTATTCCGATGACGCCAATTCGGATGATCGCAAGGTCGACAGCTTCACCATCGCCAATACGCGCATGACCTATACGCCGCGCGACAACATGGAGCTGTTTGCCTATGTCAACAACATCTTCGACGAGAACGCCGCCACCTTCATGCGCCCCTCTGCCACCATCGGCGGCTATGAGGCGACGGTAACGGAACCGCGCGAACTGGGCGTTGGCCTGAAGGTAACATTCTGATCGGATGCGGCGCGGCCCGACCGCGCCGCCCGCATGTCGGGGAAGGTGCATGGCGGAACGGAAGAGGCAGCTTACGATCGGGCTCAGCCTGACAGCGACCTGGCTGAAAGGGGCGTCGGAGCATCGCAACGTCGATGAGGACCCGGTGGCCTTCAACGTCAGGCTCGCGCAGATGGCCGAAACCGCAAAGCTGGATTTCGTGTTCAAACCCGACACGTTGTTTGTCCCGCCCGGCACGCCTGCCAAGGGTGCCGCACCTCTCGACCCAACGCTTGCGCTGACAGCAGTTGCGCTGAATACCAGCCATATCGGTTTGGTCACAACCATCTCGACCAGCTTCAACCCGCCATATGTCACCGCCCGGCAATTGCAGTCGCTGCATTGGATGAGCGGCGGGCGGGCCGGCTGGAACATTGTCACTTCGCTTGAGGGTGCGGGGAATTTTGGTGCGGCAGAGATGCCACCACCCGAGGCGCGATATCGCAAGGCCGCGGAATTTGTCGATACTGTCAAGGCACTGTGGAGATCCAATCCTCCGCAGGATCTGGCCGATGGCCGGCCCTTGCCGCCGGTCAACCACAGGGGTGAGTTCTTCCACGTCGACGGGCCGTTGAATATCGCGGGTCACCCCGCCGGCGATCCGCCGCTGTTTCAGGCCGGGGCCTCGGATCGGGGCCGCAGCTTCGCCGCCAGTGTCGCCGACGCAATTTTCGCGGCGACACCCGATATGGCTGCCGCACAGGAATTGCGGGCCGATCTGCGCCGCCGCGCTGTTGCCGCCGGCCGTCCCGCCGATGCGATCCGGGTGCTGCCGGGTCTGTATTTCTTCATCGCCGAAACGCGGGAAGAGGCATGGGCACTGCACCGCCGCGCACATGATCATTTCACCCGTGAACAGCGGCTGGAAAAGCTGCGCATGGTCCTGGGCATCGACCTATCGCATCTGCCCGACGAACAGATTCTGACAGCCGAGGATCTGCCCGGATGCGACCACCCTGTCCGAAGCCGCACCCATGCCGACCTGCTGCGCCGACACATCCTTGAGAACCGCCCGACACTCGGCGAGGTCCTGCACCGCCCCGAAGTCGTCGGCTCGGCCCATTGGGTCGCCGTCGGCACGGTCGAGGATGTGCTGGCCGAGATCGTATCCTGGCACGATGAGGGCGCCATAGACGGCTTCATCGCGCTGCCCGGCGGGTCAGAGGAGTCGATGCGGCTTTTCTTCGATCAGCTTATGCGGCGGCTTGCAGATATGGGGCTGTTTCGGAACGACTATGGCGCCAAAACGCTTGCCGAGCACCTGTTAAAGGTTGACGCAAAGATGTCTTGACGGCCCTCATATTGGCAAATCCCTTGAAGATCTGCCACTCGCGTCACCATCCGGCTTATGCACCAGACGCATGACAGACAGCCCTATAAATGCATTGGACAGCCGCGCGGCCTGTTGGTCAACTCAGGCAATGCAAGGCCTTGTTGCTGAACGCCACGGCGTTGGCCAATCGCAGACCGACATTCAAACACTAAACCGAATCCATCCGGAGGCAAGTGATGAGACTCGTTCCAAATATGCTGCTAGGGCTTGGCGCGCTAACATGGGCGGCATTCGGCACCGCACCCGCAATGGCAGAATACCCGTAAAAGCCACTGACCATAACCGTCCGGGATGTTGTCACGTTAACAGGCCTGAGGTTGCGTGTTTCTTGATCTGGACGTAGGCGCTGTCGATGCAGACAAAGAAAATCAGCTACATGCGCCATCGCTTTCCGCCTCAGATCATTTCCAAT
This sequence comes from Paracoccus albus, assembly GCF_027913035.1. Classification (NCBI taxonomy): domain Bacteria; kingdom Pseudomonadati; phylum Pseudomonadota; class Alphaproteobacteria; order Rhodobacterales; family Paracoccaceae; genus Paracoccus; species Paracoccus albus. The sequence goes on along the minus strand of NZ_CP115776.1, from coordinate 51,553 downwards.
GTTGTCTGGCTCTGCGCTCGATTCCACCTGAGCCTGCGCAAAGTCGAGGAGTTGATGCTGGAAGGAGGCGTGGACGTTTCGTATGAAACGATCCGGCGTTGGACCGTCAAGTTCGTCCTCTGATCGCCCACGCTCCGCGGCGACGGCAGCCTCGTCCTGACGATGTCTGGCATCCGGACGAAGTCGTCGTGAAGATCGCGGGCCGGTCATACTGGCTATGGCGCGCGGTCGATCAAAACGATGTCGTTCTTGAGGAAATCCTGCAATCGAAGCGCGACAAGCGCGCCGCAAAGCGACTGTTGATCAAGCTGATGAAACGCTGGGGCTTCGCTCCCAAAACGGTCATTACAGACAAATTGCGATCCTATGGCGCCGCTAAGCGCGAAGTCGCGCCCGGGCTTGATCATTGGCCCCACAAGGGTCTGAACAATCGGGCTGAAAACAACCATCTATCATTTCGAAAAGAGAGCGTGTGATGCAGGGCTTCCGGTCCCCGGGCGGGTCGCAGCGGTTTATGACTTGCCATTCCGCAACCCGCAATCGTTTCTCTGTTCCAGCCCGTCGCCGTTCCGCTCTCACCATCCGCTACCATAGGCTCGACGCATTCGAGGCGTGGAAATCCGCGGCAAACGTCGCTTAATCAGCGCCCGGCACCCAGGCTAGAAAACTCAGCGAGTTAATGTGACAACACACCAAGCTCCCTGATCGCGTCGTCAATAAATTTCTGGCCGCTCTGGCCGTCAATGATGCTTCTGTAAATCATAAGGCAGGACTATCACGCGTATAGGCCGCTGCACAGTATTTACTGATCACACCCCACACTCAGGCGGCAGGCTGACCGATCTTGACCTGCATCGGCTCCAGCCCGTCGACCGAGCAGTCCAGCACATCGCCAGACACCACCGCACCGACGCCGGCCGGAGTGCCGGTCATGATGATGTCGCCGGCTTTCAGCTCATTCTGCTCTGACAGTTTTGCGATGATCTCGTCGATCTTCCAGATCAGCAGGGATATGTCGGCGTCCTGCCGCGTCTCTCCGTTGACGTCCAGCTTCACATGACCTTTGGTCATGATGCCGATATCGTCTGCGCGTGTGATGGGTCCAATTGGGGCGGATTTGTCGAAGGCTTTCGTCACCTCCCACGGCAGACCCTTTTCCAGTGCTTCCGCCTGATGGTCGCGGCGCGTCATGTCCAGACCGACCGCGTAGCCGAAGATATGGCTGGAGGCATCCCTTTCGGCGATATTATAGCCGCCGGACTTCAGCGCGACGACCAATTCGCATTCATAGTGAAAATTCTTGGTGAAAACGGGATAGGGAATCTCGCCCCCGTTCCTGACGAGCGCATCGCGCGGTTTCATGAAGATTACCGGGGGGTCGCGCTCATCGGCGTTCATTTCGATAATATGCGCGACATAGTTCTTGCCGATGCAGTAGATACGCCGAACCGGGAAAACCTCTTCCGAGCCAGTGATGTCCAGATATGCCTCTTCGGGCGCGGCAACGGCAAACTTCGTCATGGATCCCCCTCCTCATGGGTGTGCTTGCAGCAACTTGAATCGGCTGCACGGGCCGCGTCACGATTCGGTCGCTGCAAGTCATCATCCGCTTAGGATTCAGCGAATATGCGCTGCGTTCAAGATAATTTCCTTCTCTTAACGATGTTTTTTTATAATCTTTGCCGAAATACTTGTGATCGTATAACATGTGGTCCAGCTACCCTGCGCAACTGATTTGATGCGGACGCGTAGCAAACAGCGAGGAGAAATTATGACGACAAGGAATAATCTGACCCGTCGCAGCTTCGGCCAGCTTGCGCTTGGCGGCATGGCTGTGTCGGCGCTTGGCGCACCCGCGATTGTCCGGGCGCAAACGGCGATCACATTCGCTGTGCCGAACCCGTCAGCCCTGACATGGCTTCCCTATTGGGTGGCAGTCGGTGAAGGCTATTTTGAGGAGGAAGGCTTCACCCCGACGCTGGAGGCGATAGATGGTTCGTCAGCGGTGCTTCAGGCGATGACCGCCGGACAAGCGCAGATCGGTGCGCCCGGCCCAGGTCCGACTCTGGGTGCGCGCGCACGCGGCGTCGACGTGAAATTCATCTACAACCTTTATCCGAAGTCTGTATTCGGCCTGATGGTCAAGGAGGAAAGTCTGTATCAGGCACCGGCCGACCTGAAAGACACCGTTATTGGCATAGGAACAGCCGATGGCGCCGAAGTGTCTTTCACCAATGCGATTATGGCCGATATAGACATGAAACCAGATCAGGATTTCACCTATCTGCCGGTAGGAGATGGCGGCACTGCAGCTGTTGCCTTTTTGCGCGATGAGGTCGCTGCCTATTCTGGCGCAGTGTCAGACGTAGCGATTCTGGCCGCCCGCGGCCTGAACCTGCGCGAGATCACACCGAGTGAGTATCTGGGCTTTTTCGGCAATGGGATCGCGATGCTCGAAAGTCAGATTGCATCAACGCCCGAACTTCCGCTGGCGTTCGGCCGGTCACTTGTGCGCGGCATAAAATTTGCCTCTGATCCGGCCAACAAGGAAACCTGCCTAGCCCATTGCGCAGCGGGTAATCCTCAGGAAGCGGAACAGGATTATGCATCGGCCCTGTTCGACGGTGTTGTCGAGAGGATGACGCCGACTGATAAGTATATTGACGAAGGTTACGGCTTCCAGCCGCCAGAGCACTGGCAGGCAATTCACGATTCTGCCGTTGACTCGGGTGCATTGGCAGAGCCGCTGGCCGATCTGTCGGCGGTCTATACGAACGAGTTCGTGCCTGACTGGAATGCCTGATGCCAATGGCAGAGCCTCGCCCGATACAGCCTGAACCCGACGCGCAGCCTTTGCAGCCGGTCTATCAGATCGAACGGTTGTCAAAGACCTATGCCAGCAACAATCTGGTCGCGCTTTCCGATGTGTTTCTGACCATTTACAAAGGTGAATTCGTTTCGGTCATCGGATCGTCCGGTTGCGGGAAGTCCACGCTGCTGAAGATCATGGCGGGGCTCATACCGCCCACAACGGGCAGGGTCGTTCTTGACGGCCGGCCCGTCCTCGGCCCGCGACCCGACATCGGGATGATGTTCCAGCAGGCGACCTTGCTGCCATGGAAAACGACGATCGAAAACATCGTCCTGCCGATCGAGATCCGGCAGGGCCGTAGCGCCGCAAAGGCCGCGCGCCAACCTGCTGCCGACCTGCTGGAGCTTGTCGGTCTGGGCGATTTCGCGAATGTCTATCCGGGGGAACTTTCCGGCGGCATGGCGCAGCGTGCCTCTATATGCCGGATGCTGGTCTCCGATCCGGCGGTGCTGCTGCTGGACGAACCCTTTTCGGCGCTCGATGAGCTGACGCGAGATTTCATGAATATGGAGTTGCAGCGAATTTGCCTTGAACGCGGCGCGACGGCCTTTCTCGTCACCCACTCGCTTGATGAGGCAGTCATTCTGTCCGACCGCATCATTGTGATGCAGTCGCGTCCAGGCAGAGTTCTTGAGGATGTGCGGATTGATCTGCCGCGACCGCGCAGGCTGGAAATGGTGAACACACCGCAATTCGGCGAGATCGTCGCCCATATCCGGGGGCTTTTGGGGAAGGAGGCGCACGAATGACCGATATTCAGCATTCGCAGGAGCCGGAAGATACCATCTGGCAAGAACGCGAAGCCTTTATCGACCGCATCCCGCGATCTGTTGCAATGATTGCTTTGTTTGTGGTCGTGGTCGGCGTCTGGGACATTGTGACCCGCTTTGGATGGGTCTCCCCGATCATCCTTCCGACACCAGCCGAAACACTGGCTGATCTGGGCTTTGTCGGCGAGAACCTTCTGAGCGGGGGCTATATGCTCGAAGCGCTATGGACAACGACACGTACGGTCTTTTACGGCTTCGCTATTGCCATCGGGATCGGCTTTTCACTGGGTGTTCTGGTCGGGGAAACGAAGTTCGGTGAACGCGCAGTCATGCCCTACCTTGTCGCAATTGACACCATGCCGAAGGTTGCCTTCGCGCCCTTGTTCATCGCGTGGCTCGGCTTTGATATTGCGTCAAAGGTGGCGCTCGCTGCTTTCATTGCAACCTTTCCAATCGTCGTTGCAACTGCGGCCGGCCTGTATGCAGCAACAGAGAACGAGCGGATGCTTTTCAAGGCAATGGGTGCCAGTCGTGTCCAGACGCTGTTACGGCTGAAGTTGCCGACCGGCCTGCCTTACATCTTCACGGGCCTTAAGATCGCGGCAGTAGGCGTCATGGCCGGCGCAATCACCGGAGAGTTTCTTGGTGGCGGCAGCGGGTTCGGCGCCCTCATCCGGCAATCCGCCAGCCAGCTGGACACGCCGCGGGTGTTTGCGCTTATCTTGTATCTCAGCTTGCTCGGCCTTGCTCTGTACTTTACCGTCGTTTGGATGCAGCGATACTTCGTGTTCTGGAACAAATCATCGAAACCTGGTGCGTTGGGCTAATCGATGACGGGTGACGGAAGTGAGCAACAGGAAGTCAAAAATCTTTCAGAGCAAGCGTATGACCTGCTGCGAAATGATATCCTCACCGCAGAGCTGTTTCCAACCGATAAGCTTCAGGTCGACGTACTTTCCGATCGCTACGGCATAGGCTCTGTGCCATTGCGAGAGGCGCTTAACCGTCTGTCATCCGAGGGGCTGGTCGAACGTCGCAGCCATCGGGGCTTCTTCGTCACCGCGATCTCGATGGCCAAACTGGAAGAGTTGGTCAAAACCCGCGTATGGGTCGAAACACTCGCATTGCGAGAGTCGATGCAGCATGTCGATGATGCCTGGGAAGAGGCTCTGGTGCTGAGTTGTCACCGCTTGGTCCGCACCCATCGCCGCCTGCCAGAGGAGCATGGGCGCGAGCTTTCTGAGGAATGGGAAAGACGGCATAAGGAATTTCACACGCTGCTTCTGTCGCGCTGCCAGTCAGAACTGTTGCTGAACTTCTGCACGACTCTCATGGATCAGGCAGTGCGCTATCGAAACTTGTCGATGAACACCAATCCCAGTCGCGCAAGACGCGAAGGCGGCGCGGCAGAACATCAGGCGATCCTTGATGCGGTGCTGGAACGCGACCCCGACCTCGCCATTTCGCTGCTGACAGAGCACTACAATATGACCCTTGAAACGCTGCGCGACGTCATCCCGGACGATCGGGACGAAGCAGACGGGCGTGCGGTGAAGTCCGGGACATGAAGCGTAGCTCTTTGCCCGGCTTCGCTGAAAAACCTCCGCTTCAGACCCCACGCGAAAGCGATATGGAAAAACTGAAAACATCGCTGCGATAAACGGCAGTCAGAAGTTCCAGCGGGCGCCCGTCGTCGGAATAAGTGATGCGCCGCAGGCTGAGCAGCGCGGATTGATGGCCCAGCGAGAGCAGCTGGTCCTCTTCCGGAAGCGACAGACGGGCGGCAACGTCCTGCTTGGCCTCACCGATCACAAGGCCCATATCTTCTTCGAAAACCCGATAGATCGGCACGATTGCAAGATCACGATCCTGAAGATCGGCGCCGATATCCGGCGGATAATAGGCGTGTTCAATCGCTATCGGCGCGTCATCGGCGTATCGGACACGGCGAAGCTGCCAAAGCGCTGCCTCATCCATGACCTTCCGCATCTCTTCGGTCGCCTTGATCAACCCCTGATCCAGCACGCGCGCGACAGCACTGTCGCCCTGCTCGCTGATAATCTCCTGAAAGCCCATCAGGCGGCCGACCCAGCGTTCAGACAGGTTGCCGCGCAGAAATGTCCCGCGTCCCGGCGTACGTTCGAACATGCCGCCTGCAACCAGCGGGGCAAGCGCCTGCCTGACGGTTACCCTGCTGACCCCGAAATGCTTAACAAGCTCTGGTTCCGGCATGAGGCGACCGTTTTCATCAATCAGATCACCGCCCATCGCATGACGACGGATACGCTCTCGCACCTGCGCGTGCAGCGGCACCCCGGCTTCATATGGCGGGTTGGCCCCGGCGGCCTTGGTCCGATTGCTTTTATTGTTCTTGCTCATCTCAGGCTTCGGTCAACGATATACAGCCCGGTTTGCGTGAATTGCCGGGACAGGATCGGGCTATACTCAATCTTGCCTCCGCAAATCCAGTGATCCTTGCGCGTGCCGCTCAATAGCCGAACCAGCGGGGCAGCCACAGATAAACCTGCGGCACAAAGCCGATCAGAAGAACAACCATGAACATCGCCAGCAGATAGGGCACGGCTGCCCGCACCACCCGACCGACGCTGATCCCGCCAATGCTGGCGGCAACGAACAGGCACAGGCCGACAGGCGGCGTGACAAGCCCCAAGGCCAGCGTCATGCAGGTGAACAGCCCGAACTGTACCGGGTCGATACCGAAGCTTGTCGCCAGAGGCGCAAAGATCGGCACCAGCATCACCATCGCGGCGGCCTGTTCGATAAACAGGCCAACGACCAGATAAACCACCAGCATGATTGCGATGAAGGCGACGGGACTGCTGGTCGTGCCCTGAATGAACTCGGCAACGATCCTTGGCACGCCCTCGATCGTCAGCCACCAGGTTGAGACGTTGCCAAACGCAATGATGATCATCACCACCGCAGTCACCAGCACAGTACGCTCCATCGCGGCAAAGACCGCCGCCCAGCTAAGCTCTCGGGTCAGAAAGAAACCAGCAAACAGCGCATAGAGGATGGCGATGCTGCCCGCCTCTGTCGGGGTTGCGAAGCCGCCGACGACGCCTGCCACCATGATGATCGGCAGGACCGCCGCGATGGAGAAGCGACCGATGATGCGCAGAACCTCACGCAGGGCGTAGCGAGTGCTGTCGCGCGGATAGTCCTTTTTGTTGGCAATAACTGCCGTTGCGATCAGCAAGGTGGCGCCCAGCAGAACGCCGGGAATCACCCCCGCCAGAAACAGCGCGGCGATAGACACATTTCCGGCAGCGAAAGCATAGATCAGCATCGGCAGGCTTGGCGGGATAATCGGCCCGATCACGGATGAGACAGCCGTAACCGCCGCCGCAGTATCGGCCTCTCCATACTCACGCTCTGTCGCTTTGATAAGCATCGCGCCCACCGCACTTGTATCCGCGATGGCAGAGCCGTTGATGCCGCCGAAAAACATCGAGACGAGGATGTTGATATGCAGCAACCCGCCCTTGATCCGCCCGACCAACAGTCGAGAGAAATCCAGCAACCGTGACAGGATGCCGGACCCGCTCATCAACTCACCGGCAAGGATGAAGAGCGGCAGCGCGACAAGGGTGAACTTGTCCAGCCCGGTCCACAGCCTTTGCGCAAACAGGCTGAGCGGCTGACCGTCCAGCCAGAACACGGTGACCGTGGCCAGACCCAGCGAAAAGGCGATGGGCACCGAAAGGAAGATCAGCAACAGGAAGACAACAAGATAGATACCCAGCACGTCTTAGATTCCCTGTGTGGCAGCATGTGGCAGCGGATCTTCGTCATCTCTGCCGGTCAGAATGATACCCGCGCTCAGCAGAGACTGGATCAGCGCGTAAAGCGCACCCGCCGGAACGGACAGGTAAGGCACGATCATGGGAACGCCAAAGACGAACGGATCGGAAGAGTTCCAGCCCGATATCGCATACTGCCAGCCATAGATCAGGATTACGACAAACAGCGCCGCGACCAGAAGGCATATGACCAGCCCAAGCCTTTTACGCGCAGGCACCGACAGCCGGTCGGAAAAGGCGCTTACGACAACATGTTCCGAGCGGCACATCGCCATGCCCAGCCCAAGAAACGCCATCCACTGCATCAGATATTTCGACAGCGGATCGGCGAAGTTGAGTGGTGTGAAAATGACGAACCGTGCGAGGACGGCGGCACTGATCGAAATGACGATCAGTGCCAGCAAGGCCACACAAACGGCACGGACGCTTACATAGAGACTATGTTGGATCGAACGCAATAACGCGTGAAGTTCAGACCTTGCCATAGACACCTTCCCTATTCGACAGAATAGCCCCATCCGCCATCGCCGATCTCACCGGCTTCGGATTGGATGAGGTCGATCTTGTCCTGCTCCATGCCGGGCTGGCCGACAAACTTGCCCCAGACACTGTCGATCGTCATGTCCTTGACCTTTTGGTATTCCTCGTCAGGCAGACTGTAGATTTCGACCCCGGCTTCCTTCATGTCGGCGACGTTCTGCGTGACATAGTCGGCAACATATTCGACATGCCATTCATGGGCTTCCTGCGCCGCTTCTTCCAGAACGCTGCGAACATCCTCGGGCAGTGCTGCATATTTCTCGGCGTTGACCACCACGACAGAGGCATAGTTCTGGAAGTTCAGATCCAGCATATATTTGATAAGCCCGCCTTCGTGAAACTTGGCAGAATAGAAGCTGGCATAGGGAACGGTCAGCCCGTCGACCATGCCCATGCGCACCGCCTCTGGCGTCTGAGGCCAGTCGACCGTCACACCGGCCGCACCCCAGGCCTCATGGCTGCCGATCTCCAGCGGCGAACGCGACGCCCGGAACTTCATCCCGGCCAGATCCTCGGCGGTTTCGATCTTCTTGTTCGACGTGCCGACCTCACGCGGGCCGCCGATTTCGAAGGTTGTGAACCAACGCAGATTGGTCGGTGCCAGCTCTTCGTTGACCCTTTCCTGCACCGCCTCGCTTTCCATCGCATTCAGCAATTGAGAGCGGCTTTCGAACAGGAAGGGGAAGTGAAACACCTCAAACGCCGGGGTGATCGTGGCCAGATTGGCGAAGCTGTCGGCGGCGAAATCGAGGTTGCCGTTCTTGACCGCTTCGAATGTCTCCACGCCAGAGCCAAGCTGCCCGCCGTGGAAGACCTCTACCTTCACGCGGCCCTCGGATTTCTGATCGACCAGTTCGGCGAACTTGTCGACACCGGCGGCGGTCACGTCGGTCGGTGCCAGAACATTGGCCAGCCGCAAGGTCATCGTATCCTGCGCCCAAGCGGCACCACTCAGCGCCAAGGCTGCCGCGCTGCCAAGCAGCACGCGTTTTGTCATCTTCATCATGTCTTTCCTCCCCCTTTGCAATTGCCCTTTTCCGGGTCAGGCGTCCTCTTCCCAGAACGCATCCACATTCATTGCCTTCATCATTTCCAGTATCTTCTCGCGCGGGATGACCCCGCAGCGTTCCGCCCATTCATCCCAGGCGGCGGCCATGCGTGCGACCCGATCGGGATGGCGCGATGCAAGGTCGTGCATTTCAGTGCGATCGGCGGCCATATCATACAGCTCCCACGCGCCCGGATAGCGCCGCACCAGCTTCCAGTCGCCATCGCGCATCGCAGCATTGCCCTCATGTTCCCAGAACAAGGGTTCGCCGCGCGGCATATCCTGCGCGAAGCTGTCCATCAGGCTGACCCCTTCGCAGGGCGGAACCGCATTGCCCGCACGTTCGGTCGGATAGTCAGCGCCAGTAATATCAAGGATCGTCGCCATGATATCCGGCAATTGTCCGGGACGATGGCGAATACCACCCGCCTCTACTTTGCCGGGCCAATGCACGATCAGAGGGGTAGAGATGCCGCCCTCATGCGTGAAATGCTTATACAGACGGAACGGCGTATTCGACAGGTTCGCCCAAGGGATACCATAGCTTTGATAGGTATCCTCGGCGCCCGGCATGACAGAGGGATCGTTGCCGATGTGAACCGGCCTGCCGTCGCGGGTTTCGTATTGTGCAATGCGCAGATCCTCGACCAGCTGCTTGGGTTCGACCCCCTGCGGAATATCCTCGGCGCAGCCGCCATTGTCGGACAGGAAGATGACAATCGTATTGTCCCGCTGGCCGGTATCGTCCAACGCGTCAAGAATGCGGCCAATCCCCTGATCCATTCGGTCGATCTGCGCGGCATAGACCTCCATCAGCCGGGTCAGCCATTCCTTCTCCGCCGCCTCCTCGAACGGCGGCTGAGACGGATCGCGGTCTGTCAGTTGCCAGGATTTATCGATCAGGCCAGCCTTTACCAACCGAGCCAGTCTTTCCTCGCGCAGCCTGTCCCAACCGGCATCGAAACGCCCCTTGTATTTGGCGATATCCTCCTCATGCGCATGCAAGGGCCAGTGCGGCGCGGTATAGGCGACATACATGAAGAACGGCGCGTCATCGTCCCGCTGCGCATGATCCTGAACAAAGCGCGCCGCCTGATCGGAGATCGCGTCGGTATAGAAGAAGGACGGGTCATCGACCGGCTCATGCTCGACGTTTTCGTTCCCGCGGGTCAGCGTGTTCGGGTAGTAGAAACTGCCCGCCCCGATGATCGTGCCGTAGAATTCGTCAAACCCACGTTCCACCGGCCATGCGCCGTTGGGCTTGTCCAGGTCAGCGGCGACATGCCACTTGCCCGACATATAGCTGCGATACCCGCGCGATTTCAGCACCTCGGGTATTGTCGCGCAGCCTTGCACCAGATTGCCGACATAGCCCTCTGGCCCGGTATCATAGGTCAGAATACCGATCCCCGTCTGGTGCGGATGCAGCCCCGTCATCAGCGACGCGCGTGAGGGAGAGCAACGGGCGGTATTGTAAAACTGAGAGTAACGCAATCCGCTGGCCGCAAGACTGTCAAGGTTGGGTGTCTCCACCTCTCCGCCGTAGCAACCGATGTCCGAGTATCCCATGTCGTCGTTCAAGATCAGGATGATATTCGGCCGGCCCATCTTCAGCACTCCCTGCAGTTCGAAAAGATAGCTACATTTCGTCTTTCAGGCACTTTGTCTTAACAAACTATTTTGAGTCAAGTTGTTCTTTTGCTGTGGGCACTGGTGCCTGCGTGTCAGACCCGAAAGGCAGAAATCACTCGTATGACGGGCTCGTTAGGGTGTTTACTCCCGGCATCTGGTGGATCGGATTTAGGATGAACCGGTTGTCGTGTCGTGATAGAGCTGCCGCAATCGCCGTGACCCCCTGCCCCAGATCAGGAACTGCGTATGAAGTGATTTGTCGAGCCCATAAAGCGCAGCCCGCCGGGCGATGTCCGCCTCCGTTGCACCGGGAGGCAGCATCATGGCAATAGGATTGCCTGGAACCACACTTATGAAAAAACACGATTACCGCCACGCCCAACAGCGTGATGGAGGTTGGTCAATAAGCGAAACAGCACAATCCAAATCAGTTGTATTCTATCTGCCGATCGTTTCGGACGCCTGCCGTGGCCTTGTCGAAAGCGCATCCGAGTTCCTGCCCGATGCCGGGTGGCAGTGTTAGCGTCGTGCATTTCTACCGCAACGTCTTCAGCCTCGTGCCCGCTGGCAAGGTCCGCGACATTGCAAAGATGCGTGAGTGGCCATCCACGCGCAGGAGGATCACAGGACAGCATCCGAAAAGATGGCTGCTGTCATCGCCAACCCGCGCGCCATGAGGCTGTCCAAAGCGGCGGATCTGCCGGAAGGGCATGGTCACGAGACCCTGACCTTCTACCGGGCTCCGCCCGTTCTTGCCTCAAACCGTCCCCCCAGAAGCTTTGCCGCTGCGCGGACCGGCGCGAACTCCAGACTGCCACTGGATCAAGCTGCGGACCAACAACCCGCTGGCGCGGATGATGAAAGAAATCCGGCGTCGCACCCGTGTTGTCGGTGCCTTCCCAGATGGAAAATCCTGCCTCAACCTGGCCGCGGCCAGGCTGAGGCACATCGCCGGCACCAATGGTCGACGCGGAAATATATGAACATGACCCCGCTATTCGCCGATCAAACCAAAGGAGCCGTCGTCGCGTGAACAAATGTGCCAAAGCTTCTTGACGCTACCGATGCAATAGCTACTGACCGACTCTCAGGTTCGCCGCCATCCGTTTCAGTCTTTTCATTTTTCGCCCGTTCTTTCTGAACCAACGGCGTTGACGGGATCACTTCTCAAGCCGTTTCAGCCGGTATATTCCGTCCGGTAACACGCAGCCGTACTACGTTTTTCAGGTAGAATAATTTTACCGTCCGAACCGCGGGCTCAAGGCTTAATTGCGGTGCCCGGATAGGCATCGCGATCAAGGCTGCCGTGTATATACTGAATGAACGCCTGCGTCACCGCCGAAGGGGCGCGGCTTGCGGGTGTCAGGAAATTGGTGCTGTAGCTTACAGCGGGCAAAAAGGGACGCACGGCAATCTGATCTCCGATCTGGTGAATCATCGGAAACGGGTTCAGCAGCGACACCCCCAGCCCCTCTCGCACGAATTCCACCAATGACACATTCGTCGATGTTTCGATCACGGGTTGCATGCGGATTCCGGCATGATCAAACAGGCGGTCGATCTTCGCGCGGCTGGAATGTCGCCGCGACAGGGCAACGAACTGCTCATCATGCAGGTCCTCTGGCCGGATCACGTCATAGGACGCCAGATGATGCCCCTGCGGCAGAATGCAGATTGCCTGAGTTTCCAGCAGCAATTCGCTGGTGATGCCCTCATGCGCGATGTTGCTGTCGCTCAGCCCGATGTCATAGCGCCCCTCGGCAATCCCGGTCAGCATACTGTCACTGGCCAGAACGTCGAAAGCAATTTGCAGCGCAGGGTTTTGCTTGCGGAAGGCGGCGATGCGCGGCGGCAGAAACCTGTGGGCAATGGTTGGCGGTGCGACGATGGATATCGTGCCCGCATTGGCCTGTTTCGTTTCATCCGCCGCGTTGACGATCTGGGCGAGTGTTTCGAATATCGGGGCAAGTTTTTCGTTGATCGACAAGGCCTCGACCGTCGGTGTCAGCCGGCCACCGGTTCGCGTGAACAGCTGTGAGCCGATCCGGTCCTCAAGCTGCGAAAGCCTGCGGCTGACCGCCGATTGCGAAATGCCAAGCCGACGGGCTGCGCTGATGGATGTGCCCGCCGCGATCAGAGCCTGCAAAACCTCCAGCTCGCGAAGGGTGATGCCTGCGTGGCGATTTCGTTGTTCGTCGGCTATTCGGGATCGCATCACAGCCTATGCAGAAAAATCATAATCTTTCATGGTTGACTTATGGTTATCGCATAATACCGTGGTCGCCAAGCCGGATTGCACCATCGGGGATCAACCTCGGGAACAGGCTCATTCAGATCAACAGGAAGGAGATGACCATGAAAAGACTGACCGCACCGATTGTGGCCGGGATTGTCGCCGCCGGTGTCAGCCCGGCATTCGCGCAAGAGCTGACAATCGGCCTGAAGTCCGAGGCGACTTCGATGGACCCGCAATTTCACCAGCTTTCTACAAATATTCAGGTGTCGAAGAACATCTTCGAGGCGCTGACCACGCAGGACGCCGTGCAGAAAGTCACCCCCGGCCTTGCCGAAAGCTGGGAGGCGGTTGACGACACCACCTGGCGCTTCAAGCTGCGCGAAGGGGTGAAGTTTCACAATGGCAGCGACTTTACCGCGCGCGATGTGATCTATTCCTATTGCCGTGTTCCTCTGGTTGAGAATTCGCCCTCTGCCTATACGATCTTCACCGGCGGCATCGCCGATATGCAGGCCGAAGACGATCATACGCTGACCATCACCACGACCGCGACCAATCCGCTGCTGCCCACCGATCTGTGGAGCCTTGCCATCGTTTCCGCCGATGCCCTGGGTGCCGAGGATACCGTGACCTATGGCCCCGAAGGAACTTGCGAGGGTATGGGAGACGTGCCGCAGGCTCCGGCGTTCAATTCACCCGATATCGCGATTGGCACCGGGCCATATAAGCTGGACACCTATACGCGCGGGTCGGAACTGGTCGTAACGCGCTTTGATGAATACTGGGATGGCACCCCGGAATGGGAACGCGTCGTCATGCGCCCGATCACCAGTGATGGCCCCCGCGTTGCAGCACTGCTGGCCGGCGACGTGGATATGATCGAATCGCCGCCCATTCAGGACATTCCGCGGATCGAGGAAGGCGGCTTCTCGGTCGTCGATGCCCTGTCGAACCGGATCATCTACCTGCATATGCAGCAGGTCGAAGATGCACCGGGCATCGAAGGCGCCGACGAAAACCCGCTGCTGGACGCCCGCGTCCGCGAGGCGATTTCGCTGTCAATCAACCGTGAAGGTATCACTGAACGGATCATGGGTGGTTACGCACAGGCAGCGGGCGAGTTGCTGCCGCCGCCGATGTTCGGCACCTCTGGCCGCGCGGTCGATCCCTATGATCCGGAACGCGCCAAGGAACTGCTGGCAGAGGCTGGCTATCCGGATGGCTTCTCGATCACGCTTGGCACGCCCAATGATCGCTACATCAACGATGAACAGGTCGCGCAGGCTGTCGCGCAGATGATGACCCAGATCGGCATCCAGACCAAGGTAGATGCAAGCACGGCCAGCCAGTTCTTCTCTCGTCGGAATGCACTGGAATTCCCGATCTATATGGCCGGGTGGGGCGCTTCCTCGGGCGATATGTCGTCTCCGCTGAAATCTCTGGTGGCGACCTATGATGCCAATACCGGGATGGGGCCGACCAATGCGGGCCGCTATTCCAACCCGGAAATGGATGCGATCCTGCTGGAGGCGATGGCGACCATCGACGATGCCAAGCGTGACGAGATGTTGCAGCAGGCTGAAACGATGGTCCTCGACGATTTCGGCATCATTCCCCTGCATTACGAACAGACTGTCTGGGCGATGAAATCCGACCTGACCTATGAGCCGCGCGTGGATCAGTACACGATGGCAACCGAGGTCAAAAAGGCGGCCGAGTAAACAACCTGACCGGCATCCCGCGCGGACGGGGTGCCGGTTCCCAGCAGCTTGCCAGGGTCAGAAGGACCGCCCCATGATCGTCTATCTCGTCCGCCGACTGGGACAGAGCATCCTTGCCGTCATCGCGATGGCGGTGCTGGTGTTCATTGGTGTTTATTTCATCGGCAACCCGGTCGATGTTCTGATCAACCCCGAAGCGACGCAGGCCGACATTGCCGCCACGACAGAGCGGCTGGGTCTGGACAAGCCGCTTTATCAGCAATTCGGCATTTTCGTTGTCAATGCGCTGCAGGGCGATCTGGGCACGTCTTTTGTCTATGGCCGCCCGGCGCTTGAAATCATTCTGGACCGGCTGCCGGCGACGATGGAACTGGCCTTTGTCGCGCTGTTTCTGTCGGTGGGTATCGGGGTTCCGCTGGGTGTCTGGGCCGGCCTGCGCCCGAACAGCATCGCGGGCCGGACGATCATGGCCGGTTCGATCCTTGGCTTTTCGCTGCCGAACTTCTGGCAGGGGATGCTGCTGATCCTCGTCTTTGCGGTTCTGCTCGGCTGGCTGCCGGCAGGCGGGCGCGGCGAGACGACCGAATTTCTGGGGATGCAGGTCAGCTTTCTGACATGGGACGGGCTGTCCCATCTGATCCTGCCGGCGGTGAACCTCGCGCTATTCAAGATGTCGCTGATCATCAGGCTTGCCCGCGCCAACACGCGAGAGGTTGCGTTGCAGGACTATATCAAATTCGCACGTGCGAAGGGGCTGTCGGATCGCCGTGTGGTGCTGGTGCATATTCTGAAGAACATCATGATCCCCGTCGTCACCATCATCGGGCTGGAGCTTGGGTCGATGGTGGCTTTTGCCATCGTGACGGAAACTGTCTTTGCATGGCCCGGCATGGGCAAGCTGCTGATCGACAGCATCAACCTGCTGGATCGCCCGGTGATCGTCGCCTATCTGATGCTGACGGTTCTGATCATCGTGACCATCAATTTCGTGGTCGACGTGATCTACTCTCTTCTCGATCCGCGCATCCGCCTGTCGGAGATGAAGGGATGACAGAGGCCGCCACAAACACCCCCGCCCCCGCTCCCGCCCACGTCGAAACGCCCTTCGTGCGCATCGCGAAGGAATTTGTCGAGGACCCGGTCGCGGTTATCGGCCTGATCCTGTTCCTGCTGGTCGCCCTGATCGCGATTGCCGCCCCGTGGATTGCGCCGCAGAACCCCTATGATCTCGCCCAACTCAACATCATGGACAGCGGCCTGCCACCGGGCGAGGCCAGCATGGGCACCGATTTGACCTATTGGCTGGGCACCGACCTGCAGGGCCGCGATATGTTGTCGGCAATCATGTATGGCCTGCGGATCAGCCTGATGGTTGCGCTGACCTCATTGGCACTGGCGATCACCATTGGCACGATTGTCGGGGTGACGGCGGCCTATTTCGGCGGCAGGATCGACAGCTTCATCATGCGCATCGTGGACCTGCAACTGTCTTTCCCCGCTATCCTGATTGCGCTGATCCTGCTGGCGCTTCTGGGACGCGGGGTGGACAAGGTCATCATGGCGCTTGTGATCGTGCAATGGGCCTATTACGCCCGCACCGTGCGCAGTTCTGCCATTGTCGAGCGGCAGAAGGACTATATCGATGCCGCACGATGCCTCGCCTTTTCCAACCGCCGCATCATGTTCCGGCATCTGCTGCCCAATTGCATCCCGCCGCTGATCGTGGTGGCCACCGTGCAGATCGCGCAGGCTATCGCGCTAGAGGCGACGCTGTCCTTCCTTGGCGTCGGTGTGCCGATCACCGAGCCCTCGCTTGGGCTGCTGATCGCCAATGGCTACGACTATCTGCTGTCCGGCCGCTACTGGATCAGCCTGTTCCCCGGCATCGCGCTTGTCGTGACGATCATCGCCATCAACCTGGTCGGCGACCGGCTGCGCGATGTTCTTAACCCGAGGTTGCAGAAATGACCGCATTGCTGGAAGTCAAAGATCTGCAAACGCATTTCTTCACCCGCGACGGGGTGGCGAAGGCTGTCGATGGGGTCAGCTTTTCGCTGGAGAAGGGGCAGATACTGGGGCTTGTCGGTGAATCCGGCTCCGGCAAGTCGGTGACGGGCTTTTCGATCCTGGGGCTTGTGGACCAGCCGGGCCGGATCGCGGGCGGGCAGATCCTGTTTAACGGCGACGATCTGATCGCAGGCGGTGACGCACTGATGCGCAAACTGCGTGGCAAGCGCATCGCGATGATCTTTCAGGACCCGATGATGACGCTGAACCCGGTTCTGCGCATCGACACCCAGATGATCGAAACCGTGCGCGCCCATGAAAACGTATCGCGGGCAGAGGCCCTTCACCGCGCGCGCGAGGCTTTGGTGCAGGTTGGCATCTCGTCGCCCGATGAGCGGCTGCAAAGCTATCCGCATCAGTTCTCTGGCGGGATGCGGCAGCGGGTGGCGATTGCGATTGCGCTGCTGCACAAACCTGATCTGGTGATCGCGGATGAACCGACAACGGCACTGGATGTGACCATTCAGGCGCAGATCCTGTCCGAGGTTCAGCAGCTTTGTGCCAAATCCGGCACGGCGCTGATCTGGATCACCCACGATCTTGCCGTTGTCTCGGGCCTCGCCGACCGGCTGGCGGTCATGTATGCGGGCCGCATCATCGAAGAGGGACCAACGGCAGAGGTCATCGCAAAGCCCCGCCACCCTTATACGCGCGGCCTGATCGAAAGCGTGCCGCATGGCAAGCAGCACGGGGCGATGCTGAATCAGATCAAGGGGGCGACGCCCTCGCTTCTGAACCTGCCCGATGGATGCAAGTTCCGGCCCCGCTGCCCGCGCGCCGACGCAGCCTGTCAGGCAGAGCCCTCGCTAAGCCCCGCCGGACCGGATCGCATGGTGCGGTGCTTCCATCCGCATGACGAAACTGTCGAGGGGGTGCCTGCCTCGTGACTCAAGACCCAATCCTGCAGATCGACGGCGTCTCGAAGCGCTTCACGAAAGAGCTGGACGTTGCTGAGCGCGCGGCACGCAAGCTGGGTGCTGACCTGCACCCTGTCACCGTTCATGCCGTTGATGATGTCAGCCTCGATATACGGCGCGGCGAAATTCTGGGCCTTGTCGGCGAATCCGGCTGCGGGAAATCCACGCTTGGCCGGATGGTCGCCGGCCTGAATGCACCATCAGAGGGACGCATTCTTTATCGCGGGCAGGACGTGGCGACATTGAAAGGTGCCGCTGCAAAAGAAGCCGCGCTGAAGATCCAGATGATTTTTCAGGACCCGATGTCATCCCTGAACCCGCGTTCGCGCGTGCGCGACATTGTCGGTGAGGCACCGCGGGTCCACGGGATCGTGCCGCGCCGCGATGTACCCGGCTATGTCGACGACATTCTGCAACAGGTTGGGCTGGACCCCAGCACCGGCAAGCGATACCCGCACCAGTTTTCCGGCGGTCAGCGGGCGCGGATCGGGATCGCGCGGGCGCTTGCGGTCAAGCCGGACTTTCTGGTCTGCGACGAATCTGTCGCCGCACTTGATGTGTCGATTCAGGCGCAGGTGCTGAACCTGTTCGTCAGGCTGCGCGAGGAATTTGACCTGACCTATATGTTTGTCAGCCACGATCTCGGCGTGGTCGAACATATCTCTGACCGGATCGTGGTGATGTATCTGGGGCGCTTGGTAGAAATCGGCACGGCGCAGGATCTGATCGCGCGGCCGAACCACCCTTACACTCAGGCTCTGGTTGCCAATATTCCGACTTTTGAAACGGGCAAGAAAACCTACCACGCCATCGAGGGCGAGATCCCGTCACCCATGAACCCGCCGAAAGGCTGCCATTTCCACCCCCGCTGTCCCCATGCTCATGAGCGTTGCCGGATCGAAGTTCCGGCGCTGAAAGAGGTCGCGCCGGGGCGGATGTCGGCCTGCCATTTGAATGACCGCGCGGCCTGAGAGCCGCACGCCCCGCCTGAAGGAGAAAGCCATGCGCAATGACAACCCGATCTGGTCCCATGTTGAAAAAAGGGCCGCGGAATTCACCGGCCTCGCCGACCGTGTCTTTGACACGCCAGAGCTTGCCTATGGCGAAAAGCAATCCTGCGCGGCGCATACCGGGATGCTGCGCCAGCAGGGCTTCCGCGTGACCGAAAATATCGCGGGTATTCCAACCGCCGTGATGGGCGAAGCCGGGCAAGGCGGCCCCGTCATCGCCATACTGGGCGAATACGACGCGCTGCCGGGCCTGTCCCAGCAACCCGGCTTGGCAGAGCCGAAGCAGATCGCCGATCACGGTTTCGGGCACGGCTGCGGTCACAACCTGCTTGGCGCGGCGGCCATGTCTGCCGCCACTGCCGTCAAGGATTGGCTGGAAGAGGAAGGCTTGCCCGGCACCGTGCGCTATTATGGCTGCCCGGCGGAAGAGGGCGGGGCCGCCAAGACCTATATGGTGCGCGACGGGTTGTTCGACGATGTGGATATCGCGATCACATGGCATCCGGCCAGCTTCAACGCCGTGGACGATATGCGCTCGCTGGCCAATACGCGGATTGACTTTACCTTCCATGGCAAAGCCGCACATGCTGCCGGTGCGCCGGAACTTGGCCGCTCTGCCCTGGACTCGGTCGAACTGATGAATGTCGGCGTGAACTATATGCGAGAGCATATGCCCGATGCGGCGCGGGTCCATTACGCTTATCTCGACGCGGGCGGGATTGGTCCGAACGTGGTTCAGGCAAAGGCGACCGTGCGGCAGCTGATCCGCAGCCCCGATCTGGCGGGGCTGGCCCTGCTGGTCGAGCGTGTCCGCAACATCGCCGAAGGTGCGGCGCTGATGTCTGAAACCAAGGTCACGTCCAAGGTGTTTTCGGCGGTTTCGAACCTTGTCGGAAATCGCCCGCTCTCCGAGGCGATGCAGGCTGAATTCGATGCCCTTGGCCCGGTGCCCTTCGATGATCAGGACATCGCCTTCGCGAAAGAGATCCGCAAGACGATGACGCGCGAGGATATCGCCGACACTTTCATCCGCCTCGCCATGAAGCCCGACTACGACAAGGCAATGTGCGACTTCGTCGCGCCGCTGGACCGGCCCTTCATGGGCGGAATGGGGTCAACGGATGTCGGCGATGTCAGCTGGGCCGTTCCGACCGTTCAGGCCCGTGTGGCGACCTGCGCTGTTGGAACCGCGCTGCATAGCTGGCAGCAGACTTCTCAGGGGAAGGTGCCGGCGGCGCATAAGGGCATGCTTCACGCGGCCAAGGTGATGGCAGCAACGGCGCGGGCCGCGCTGACCAAGCCGGAGCTGATTGCGGCGGCCAAATCCGCCCATGCGGAATATCTGGCCGATTCCCCCTACGCCTGCCCCATCCCGCCCGAAACAAACCCGCCCATTCCGGCGGAGGAACAGCCTGCGGCCGCCTGAACCTGCGGACGGCGAGGCGTAGCGAATGATCTGACCGGCGGGCGGGTGTTTTTACCGGCCCGCTCTTTTTTTTCGCCGCGCGGCGTCGCTTAACGGCGGCAAAACAACCAGCAGCACAATCACCGCCAGCAGCACCAAAGAAACGGGCCGTGTCAGGATATGGCTCAGATCTCCGTCACCCATGCTCAGGCTCTGGCGAAGGCGGTTTTCGATGATCGGGCCGATGACAATCCCCATGACAAGCGCGACAACCGGCCAGCCTGCCCGCAGCAGGAAATAGCCGAAAGCCCCGGCGACAAGCGCCACACCGCAATCGAACAGCCGGTTGTTGACCGCGTAAATCCCGATCAGCGAAACCACGATCACGCAGACCGACAGGATTGCAGGCGGAATGCGCACCACCATTGCGAAGGGTCTCAGCAATACGGCCAGCATCGCGAAAGAGATGAGGTTGATCAGCAGCATTGACCAGTAAAGCGTCGAAATCAGCTGCGGCTCTTTCACCAGCAGCAGCGGGCCGGGGTAGATCCCGTTCAGCGTGAACACACCCAGCAAAAGCGCGCTCAGCGCCTCTCCGGGGATGCCAAGCGTCAGCAATGGGATCATCGCACCGGCGGGGACGGCGTTGTTTGCGGCCTCTGCCGCGATACAGCCTTCGGGATTTCCCTGACCGAAGCTTTCCGGGTTGCGCGAACGGCGTCGTGTCACGTCATAGGACAGGTAAGAAGCCAGCATCGTTCCTGTTCCGGGCAGCAAACCGATGAATGTGCCGATCACGCCGGAACGCA
The DNA here is from genome assembly GCF_027913035.1 of Paracoccus albus. Lineage (NCBI taxonomy): Bacteria > Pseudomonadati > Pseudomonadota > Alphaproteobacteria > Rhodobacterales > Paracoccaceae > Paracoccus > Paracoccus albus. The sequence goes on along the minus strand of NZ_CP115776.1, from coordinate 30,702 downwards.
GCAGCGTTCGCGGATAGCCGAAGGCGCGGCGGATATGGTCCAGCCCAAGGCGGTTTCCGGCAAGTTTCAGATTGTCGGTTTTCAGCAGCCCCTGTTCCAGCAGCAACAATGCCTGACCGATTCCGAAAAGGCCAAGGATCAGTGCGACAAGATCCAGCCCGTTCTGCAAATCCCAGAAGCCGAAAGTAAAGCGGGGTGCCAGTGTCGGGCCGTCGATGCCGACCGTGGCCAGCCACATGCCGATGCCGGTCAGGATCGTGGTCTGCGCCAGCCTGCCGCGATTGGCGACGATGACCAGCACAAGGCCAAGGATCGCCGCGAACAGATATTCCGGTGGCCCGAAGCTGCGTGCAATGCCAGCCAGCAGCGGTGCTAGTGCCATCAGCAGCACGACACTGATCAGCCCACCCGCCAGTGACCCGACGAGCGCGCTTGAAAGGGCGGTCTGCGCCTCTCCTCTTTCGGTCAGCGGATAGCCGTCGAAGCTGGTGACGATCGAAGACGGAACGCCCGGCGTGCGCAGAAGGATTGCGGGAACCGCACCGCCGAAATAGCCGCCGCAGAACACGCCGAGCAGCAGGGAAAGGGCCACTGACGGCTCCAGCCCGAAGGTAAAAGGCAGCAGGACGACCATGCCCACCATCGGGCCCAGTCCGGGCAGGACGCCGACGATGATGCCTAGCGCCGAACCAGCAATCAGTGCCAGAAGGTTGCCGGGGGCGAAGGCTGCCGTGAATCCTGCGGTCAGAAAATCCATCGCTCAGCCCCGGACCATGTCCAGCAGCCAGGGCTGCGGGAACCAGATGTCTAGCAGGCCTTTGAACAGCAGCCACAGAACGGCGGCCCCGGCGATTGCGATGATAAGCGAGCGCTGCCAGCTTTGCCGGGCGGTTATCAGCCCCAACGCCATTGCCAGCAAGCAGGCCGGAGCCAGTCCGATCGCGGCGATCATGACCGGAAAGGCGCACATCAGGGCGAAGACACCCAGACTGCGGCGCGGCATCAGATCAATGCCGCGAATGCCGGTGGGATGGCGGATCGCCTGAATGGCCGGGCGCAGCGCCGCCACAACGATGATCGCAAGCACCAGCTGAGGATAGATAAGCGGACCTTTGTAATAAGGATCCGGGCCAGAGCGGTCGACCAGCCAGGGCGAGGCCACCAGCAGGATCAGGGCCACCAGACCGATCAGGGCAAGCGCCAGGTTCTCACCCGGCGATTGCGGCTGTTCGTCGGCGCTCACTCCATGATCCCGAGCTTGGTCATCAACGCGCTGAAGGTCTGCAATTCTTCCTGCATCCGCGCCTCTGCGGCTTCCGGGCCATCCGTTTCAGGGACGACGCCGACATTCTCGATCACCTTCTGAACCTCCGGGTCTTCCATCGCAGCATACAGCGCCTCGGACAGCTTGGTCACGATCTCGGGATCGGTGCCGTCAGGGACAAACGCGCCGAACCACACTGAAAAGGCGGGGCCATAGCCTTGTTCGGCGACGTTGGGCACATCGGGGAAGGCGGGCAGGCGGTCGGGTACCATCGCGGCCAGAAGTTTCATCTGTCCGGCCTCGATGTAATCCGTCAGCCCGGTGGTCGAATAGGTGATTACATCCGCGTCGCCCTGATCGACAAGCAGCGGGTTCAGCTGGTCATATGCCGTTTCCTGCCATTCGAAACCGGCCTTGTCGGCATAGTTCATCGCGATCAGCGTCGGCACGGCGCCAATACCCCAATGCGCCAGACGCACCTCGTTATCGGCTGCGTATTCGGCCAGTTCCTGAAGGTTGGAATAGGGTGCATCGGCGCGCGCGGCCATGCTGAAGGGGCTTGCCCAGACAAGGCCGAGCGCCTGAAAATCGTCAAGTGTGTAAGGCGTCTTGCCGCGTGCGACCTGCGTGATCATCGGCCCGACAGAAACCAGACCAAGCGTATAGCCATCGGGCCGCGCCTGCGCCAGTTCGGCAGCGCCCAGCACCGCACCACCGCCCGGCTTGTTGACCACCTTGACCGGAACGCCGAGGCTTTCTGACATGACCGGCGCAACAGCGGTGGCCACGAGCGTCGACGGGTCATTCGGTGCGGGCCATGGGATCAGGATCTGGATCGGCTTTTCGGGCCATTCGGCAAGCGCAGCACCGGCTGTCATCGTCAATGCGATTGCGGTGCCCAGCAGGGTGGTTGCAAGTTTCATATTCTCTCCTCCTCAGATGCGAATGTCAGGGTTCGTTTTTCGCGCGCTCGTCCATGATTGGCTGCATCTTTTCCAGCAGCTCGAACAAATGCGCGATCTCATTGCTTGTCAGATTGCGGACCATTTCCGCGTTGCGCCGGACAGCTTCGGGCATCACCCGGCGATAGATGTCCTGCCCCGCACCTGTCAGCGAGAGGACCCGGCCACGCTGATCTGACGGGTCCGGCGATTGCGAAATGAGGCCCTTTGTCACCAGGGCCGATACGGTCCGGCTAAGCTGCCCCTTATCCGCGTTCAGGATACGCGAGACATCGGCAAAGCGCGCCTTGGGCGACATGGCTGCGGCAAGGCCGATCACGCGCCACTCAAGCAGGCGCAGACCATAATCCCGGCTGAGCCATCGCTGCCCAACAGAGTCGCTGACCTGCGACAAGCGCGTCAGACGAAAGCTCAGCAGATCGCGAATGTCCTGTTGAGGCTCCGCCTGCCGGGCTGGCGTTTTGCTGATCGCTTCGCGCATCCCTCCCCCAAGAGCCACGAGATTTCATTGACTTTGTCAAGCATTCGCAGCAACGTTGATTTTGTCAATGAAATTCTTGAGCTGATCTGAGGCCCGTGATGCCGGAACCGCGCAACATTCTGTTCATCATGTACGATCAGTTGCGGCATGATTACATGTCCTGCGCCGGCCACCCGACCATGCAGACGCCGAATATGGATCGTCTGGCGAAGATGGGTGTTCGGTTTTCCAACGCTTATTGCCAGTCGCCGGTCTGCGGCGCGTCGCGGATGAGTTTCTATACCGGCCGCTATGTGCATTCGCATGGCGCAAGCTGGAACGGCTATCCGCTGCGCGTCGGTGAGATCACCCTTGGTGACCATCTGCGCAAGGCGGGGATGGATGCGGTTCTTGTGGGCAAAACGCATATGCGCGTCGATGCGGATGGGATGGAACGGCTGGGGCTTTCGCGCGACAGTATCATCGGTGCGCGTGTCGCCGAATGCGGCTTCGACATTCACACGCGCGATGACGGCCTGTGGGGCAAGGGCGAGGCGGGTTGGTATGACAAGGGTCCGCAGCCCTATAACGATTACCTCAAGTCAAGGGGCTATGACGGTGACAACCCGTGGCATGACTTTGCCAATTCAGGGCTGGATGGCGAGGACATGGTGTCGGGATGGTTCCTACTGAACTCTCGCAAAGCCGCCAATATCGCTGAAGAGGACAGTGAGACCCCGTGGCTGACCCGGCAGGCGATGGATTTCATCGCCGCCGATCATGATCGCCCGTGGATGTGCCATCTCTCCTATATCAAGCCGCACTGGCCTTATATCGTGCCCGCCCCGTGGCATGACATGTACGGCCCCGAGGATGTGATTCCGGCCACACGTGATGAAGCCGAACGTGTGGACCCGCATCCAGTCTATGCGGCCTTCATGGACAACCGCATCGGTCGCGCATTTTCACGCGACGATGTCCGGGCAGAGGTCATCCCCGCCTATATGGGTTTGATCGCGCAATGCGACGATCAGCTGGGGAAGCTGCTGGACTGGCTGGACGAAACCGGACGCCTGAAAGATACCATGATCGTTCTGACCGCCGATCATGGCGACTATCTGGGCGATCACTGGCTGGGTGAAAAGGATCTGTTCCACGATCCCTCCGTAAAAATTCCCCTGATCATTTATGATCCCTCACCCGAAGCCGATGCAGCGCGCGGTACAGTCTGCGACGAACTGGTCGAGTCGATTGATCTCGCTGCGACATTCGTTGACTTCGCGGGCGATGAGTTGCCCGGCCATATTATCGAGGGGCGTTCGCTTCTGCCCTTCCTGCATGGCGCAGGGCCAGAGGATTGGCGCGAATTCGTGGTGTCTGAATATGATTATGGCCCGACACCGATGGCAGAGGCTTTGGGCGTGGCACCAAAGGACGCCCGGCTGGTCATGATCCGGGACAAGGAATGGAAATACATCCACGCCGAAACCTTCCGCCCGATGCTGTTTGACCTGAGCAACGATCACGATGAGCTGCGCGATCTTGGCCCCTCTGCCGACCATGCGGCGGTCCGCACACTCATGGAGCGACGGCTGTCAGAATGGGCAAGACGGCCTGCGCAAAGGATCACCCGCTCCGAACAGCAGATAGAGGCCATGCGGAGTAACTCTTTCGGAACCGGCATTCTGATCGGTGTCGTGTCCGAAGATCAGGTTCCGGAAGCGGTGCGGCGCGAATATGGTGGCAAACCGGGCAAGCGGCGATGAGCGCCGATCAGGGCGCGTCACCCTTGGGCACAGCAATCGTCCGCGACGGCTCCCAGCTGAGCCAGACCTCGCCGTTTTCGGCGATGTCGGGAATATCGCGGTCGCGGGCGACGACCTTCCATTCCGTGCCAGCAACGTCCACAAGGCTGGTGGCCATCGAACCGGCAAAAACGCGATGCTTCAGGCGGCCTTGCACGGCGTTCAGACCGTCGGGGCGCGATGTGGTCATATCTGTTTGCTCTGGACGAATTGCGAAACTCATCTGATCCGCCGCGCGCGGAAGTGACAGCCCCTCATACAGGCGTTCCGGTAACCAGTTTGCCTCTCCCAGAAAACCGGCGGCAAAGGCACTGGCTGGCCGCTCATAGACCTCTCTGGGTGGGCCGGACTGGACGATACGGCCCGCCCGCAGAATGCCAATCTTGTCTGACAGGGTCAGCGCCTCTTCCTGATCGTGGGTCACGAAGATCGTGGTGATCCCGACCTCTCGCTGAATGCGCTTCAACTCGAACTGCATTTCGACGCGCAGACTTTTGTCGAGGGCGGACAGGGGTTCATCCAGAAGCAGAACCTTCGGATTCGTGACAATGGCCCGCGCCAGTGCCACGCGCTGCTGCTGCCCGCCGGAAAGTTGGCGTGGTTTGCGATCCGCCATATTGCCCAGCTGCACAAGCTCCAACGCTTCTGCGATGCGCCGCTTTTCCTCGGCGGCAGAGACCTTGCGGACCCGCAGGCCAAATCCGACATTGTCGGCGACTGTCAGGTTCGGAAACAGGGCATAGTTTTGAAACATCATTCCGACATCGCGCCGCTCTACCGGGACATTTTCGACATTCTGGTCGCCGATCCGGATTGTGCCATCCTCGGGGAAATGAAAGCCCGCGATCAGTCGCAAAAGCGTGGTCTTGCCGCTTCCAGACGGGCCGAGCAGACCGAAAAGCTCCCCATCGCCGAAATGAACAGAAATGTCGTCGAGAACCTTTACGGTGCCGAAGCTTTTCGAGACGCTCTGAACATCGACGGCGGACATCAGCTTTCTCCTCCGAACTTTGAGTTGCGGGTCGCGAACAGGACGAGGGCCATGGAAACGACGATAATGATGGTCGAGATGGCGTTGATCTCTGGCGTGAAGCCCTTGCGGATGGCGGTGTAGATCAGCACGGGCAGCGTGGTATCGCCCGGTTCCGACAGGAAATAGGACACGACGAACTGATCGAAGCTGACCGCAAATGCGAACAGGGCGCCAGCGATGATGCCGGGCGTGATCCAGGGCAGCGTGACGCGGCGCAAGACGGTCCATTGGCTTGCGCCCAGTGAGCGCGCGGCTTCTTCCAGCGTGATGTCAAAGCTGCTCATCCGGGCAGAGACGGTGACAATGACATAGGGCAGCGCAAGTGCCACATGTCCGATGATCACGGCGGGCGTCCCGCGTCCGATGCCGATCGAAAAGAAGAAGATCAGCATGGCGGTGCCCGATATCAGCCACGGAATTGCAATCGGCGGGAAAAGCAGCGCCTGCAAAACACGCTTGGCCCGGAAGTCATAGCGGAACAGGGCAACCGATGCAGCGGTGCCAAGTGCGGTTGCGATAACGGTCGTCGCACAGGCGATCAGGACCGAACGGATCGCGGCAGTGATGATCTGATCGTTGGCTGCCATCTCCTGATACCAACGGGTCGAGAATTCAAACGGCAATTGGTAGTAGGGCGAGGCGTTGAAAGACATCACCGCCATCACGACGATGGGCGCGTAAAGGAAAAACAGGATCAGCCCCAGCCAGATGCGCCCCAATATCCCCAGCATTCGCAGCATCACACGGCCCCCCGCTTTAGCGCAGGGCTTGCAAGGCCAAGAATCAGCAGCACGACCCCAAGCAGTAGGAATGACAGCGCGGCACCAAGCGGCCAGTTATAGACGGCGACGAATTGATCCTCGATCACCGTTCCGTAATAGGTGCCGACACGGCCGCCCAGAATGCGTGGCTCCATGAAAGAGCCGACAATGGGCACGAACACCAATGTCGCGCCCGCAATCAGCCCGGTGGCGGAAAGCGGGATCAGCAAACGGCGCAAGATTGTGAAGGGCGAGGCACCCATCGTCCTGGCGGCGTCTATGACATCATCGCTGATCGCCTGCAGCGCCAGATAGCTGGTCAGGATCACATAGGGCAGATAGCTGTGCACCAGTCCGATAATAATCGCGGTGGTGGTGAACATCAGGTTCAGTCGCACATCGAAGGGCAGGACTGCGTTCAGCCCAAGCTCCAGCACGCCATTACCACGCAGCACGATGGCCCATGAAAATATCCGCACCAGAGAGTTTGACCAGAAAGGCAGGATCACCAGCAGAAACAGCGCCTCTCGCGAGCGTCCCTTGATGCTTTTGGCCAGAACGAGCGCGCAGGGAAAGCCGATCAGCAGGCAGATCAGCGTAACCGTTGTGGCCAGCAGCAGCGACTTGCGCAACAGCGTAAAATAGGTGGGATTGGAAACGAACTCGCGGTAATTTTCCAGCGTCAGATGCCAGGCGGTATCCCCGCCCGGCATGTCGCTGACGAAGCTGAAGAACAGCATCGCCGAAAGTGGCAGGAAAATGGCAACCGTTAACCACAGATAGGCGGGGCTCAGCAATGTGAACAGCCGCTTATGGTCGTCCGGGGTCAGATTGTCTGCCATGCCCGCCGGTTCCCCCGGATCACTGCTGTGCTTTCAGCGTTTGCCACAGCTTCAGATATTCCTCGCGGGTTTCGTCGCTGATGGGGGCCTGAAACTGTACACGGGCGACCGTGTCGGCATCGCCCAATACGCTCTTGTTAAACGAATCGTCGGGCAGTTCTTCCATTGCCTTGCTGTTGGCCGATGCGGGCGCACCTTCCTGATCCCACTTCGCATAGAATTCCGGGTCGATCATCCAGTCGATGAACTGGGCAGCGGCCTCTTTCTTGGTCGAGGATTCCGGGATCGAGAGACTGTCAAGCCAGCCGATCGCGCCCTCTTCGGGTACGACATAGCTGATCGGCAGACCCTGCGCGATTGAACGCGCGGCAGAGCCGGACCAATAGGTCGCAATGTCGAACTCTCCGGCGGCCATATACTGGTTCCAGTCATTTTCACTGCCCCAGAAGGTGCGCAGCTGCGGCATCAGAGAGGCCAGCTTTTCGCGCACCGCGTCCATGTCTGCGATATTGTTGATGTCCTGATCTGTTGCCAGGGCGCCGAACTGAATCGCCTCCAACGCGTCGTCGCGGATAGAGACGCGGCCCTCGCGCTCCGGGTCCCACATGGTTTCCAGAGAGGTAGGCGGTTCGGGATAGGCGTTGGTGTTAACTGCGACAGAGGTCAGCCCCCAGGTCCACGGCACGCCATAGACTTCGCCATCATAGACCAGCTTGCTGTCCTCGGCGAAGGAAGGGGCGATGTCCGCGAAGTTCTCGATTTCCGAGGTATCAATAGGCGCGATCAGCCCTTCGGATTTCGCTTGTTCAGTGAACACGGCATTGATCATGACCACGTCATAGGCGCCGGGATTGGTGCGCAGCTTGGTCAGCATTTCCTGTTCCGAGTTGAAATATTCATGGACAACGTCATGCCCGCTTGCTTCCTTGAAGCTTTCCAGAGACCAGCCGATATCGGTGCCGTATCCCTGCCAGTTGAGAACGCGGATTTCCTCTGCCACGGTCATCTGGGTGGACAGGACCAGTGCCGGTATCGCGATCAGCTTGATGTTCATGTTCGGGTTCCTCCTGATGAGTATTTATGGGGCCGGCACCTCTGCCGCGTCAAATGAGCGCCAATACATCGCCCCGCTCTGGCGGCGTCGCAGGGCCGTCGCGGGTCGTGGACAGGGCAGCTGCGACATTGGCATAGCGGACCGCGCGGGCGGCATCGCCGCTGCGGGATATTTCAGCGATAAAGCTGCCGATATGGCAATCGCCCGCACCGTTGCTGTCAACGACGTGAACCGGATGCGGTGGTATCTTCTCGACCCGTCCGTCCATCGCCAGCAAAGCGCCATCGGCGCCCTGCCGCAGGACCGCACCCTTGCGACCGTTGGCCATCGTCCCGGCCATACCAACCGGATCGTTATCGCCCACAAGAACAGCGGCCTCCGCACGGTTGCTGCTGATCCAGTCGACACGGCTCACGACAGCCTCAAGCAGTGCGGCGGGTATCTCTGCTGCAAGTGGTGAGGGGTCGAACAGTACATGAATATCGTCGGGCAATTGCGCGATCCATTCAGCGACAGCCGGTCCTGCGCCTGGGTAGTAGAGCGTATAGCCCGACAGCATCACCCAGTCACCGCCATGCACCGCCAGCCCGGTAAGGTCGGACGGCGAAATGTGACCTTCCGCACCAGGATAGGCGACGAAAGTGCGCTCTCCATCCGGTTCCAGCAGCACGACGCATGATCCCTGGTCGCTTGCGGCGACAGCTGCACCGATATGTTCGATCTGGTGTTCGGCCAGCATTTCGCGGATCGTATCCGCAAATGGCCCGCTGCCGAGGCTTCCGCCAAGGGCAACATCCATCCCCGCTGACCGGGCTGCGACCATCGCGTTGATGCCACCGCCAGGGGTCGAGGAAAAGTCGTTCACAATCGCCTCTGTACCCGATTCCGGGATCGCTGTGACCTTGTAGACCAGATCCAGAACCGGCGCGGTCAGTTGTATAAGCTTTGGCATCAGCCGCGACTGTCCGATTTCTGACGAAGCGACACAAGTTTGCCTGCGATTGCGGGGATATCCAGATCATTTGCGGCCGTGACGGCGGCGACGGCGTCAGCGGGCAGGCCAGACTTTCCGCTAAACGCGCCGCACATCGCGCCGACGATTGCACCGATCGTGTCGGTGTCGTCACCTATATTGGCCGCCAGCAACATCGCCTTCCACCCGTCCCCACGGCAGAGCGTCAGCAAACCGAATGCCGCCGGAATTGATTCATGGCTTTGCACAGAACTGCCTGTCGCTTCGACCAGCTTGCCGACATCGCCGGTCCGCCCGATTTCCACCGCGGTCGCAATCCGATCCACCATATCGGCGACGCCGGCCTTGCTGCCATAGGTCTGCCCAAGTTGCGCGGCACCGAGCGCCGAAGCAAGTGCGTCATCAATGCTCTCCCCCGCGATGCCCGCCGACACCATCATCGCGACCGCAGAGGCCGCAGAGATAGCTTCACCGGTATTATGCGTAACACGTGCCGTCTGCGCGACCTTTTCTACCAGAGATGCAGCATCCGTCTGCATCATGATCCCGACCGGCGCGATACGCATCGCCGCCCCGTTCGTCGTACCTTTCAGTCCGGTCTCTGTGGGTGGCGTTCCCAACAGCAGGGCCTCAATCGCCGATTTCGTCGACGGCCCCAGAATATCTCTCAGCCCGCGCCGGCGAATGCCGGCTTCCCACGACAGAAGATCTTGCGCCCATGCCTTATCGTCGAAAACCACAGGATCGGCGATCAAGCGCCTGGCCAGCAAAAGGGTTTGTTCCGTGTCGTCCGTAACCTGTGCAGCCCTTAAACCATGAGAAACCTCATGCCCCTCAAACGGTGCGACGAAACCCTCTATCCTGCCGTAGCGTTCACAAATTTCTTCTCGCACCAGGGTTTGAGAAGGCATTCCAAGGGCGTCGCCAATTGCCAGCCCAAATAACGCACCTTCGGCCCGGTCGGTCATGTCATGGATCGGGCTTTGCATCGGCACCTGCTTCCTGCCTAAAGGCAAAGATCTAAGGAAAGTTGAATAGGTATTGCCTTATTTTATGCTGGAAACAAGGAGTTCAACGGGAAAATTCATCCTTCGGTTGTGTGCGCGGCCGCTGCCTTCAGCGATTGACGGCGGAGCAAGGCTGTATTGGGATGTCCAGGCTGATTGCGCTAAAGAATCGGTGCAGTTTGGCGGATCTATTCACTGGTCGTGGCACGGTAACACCACAAGCGTCTGTCCCAGGCATGGCTTCAAGACATCGGCAAGCGCCAAGGGCAATTGTCTCTTCCATCGTCAGGCGCACGGCATCCTGGGCATGGGGGAAGCCGGTCTACTCGCTTTCGATCAGTATATAACCGAAACGCTCCCGCAGCCGGTTCTTAAGGACCTTGCCGGTCGCGCCGAGCGGCAACTCATCGACGAAGAGGGCGCGGTCGGGAACCTGCCACTTCGCGACCTTGCCAACATAGAACTCAATCATCTCTTCTTCCGACAACTCGGCACCGGCAGCGCGGACCGCGATTAGAACCGGTCGCTGATCCCATTTGGGATGGACCGCTGCGATGGCTGCAGCATTGGCGATTGCGGGATGGGAAATAGCGATGTTTTCAAGCTCCACTGTCGAGATCCATTCGCCGCCCGATTTGATGATATCCTTGGACCGGTCGCGAATGATCATATAGCCGTCAGGGTCAATCGTCGCGACATCGCCGGTATCGAACCAGCCGTCATCGGTCAGGGCACTTTCGGATTGGCCGTAATAGCCCTCGACGATCCAGTGACCGCGTATCTGCAGCGCGCCTTGCGTCGTGCCGTCATGTGGCAGCACCTGTCCCTCGTCATCAACGAGCCGCAGGTCGACGCCCCATGGCGGGCGGCCCTGACCCAGCCGGATCTGCGCCTGCTCCTCTGCCGAAAGGTGTTCGTGCTTCTGCAGAAGCTGGTTCAGGGTACCAAGCGGCGAGGTCTCGGTCATGCCCCAGGCATGGACCAGATCGACGCCGTATTTGTCGCGGAAGGTCGGGATCATGGAGGGCGGAAGGGCCGATCCGCCGACCACCGTCCGGGTCATGCTGGACGCCGTGGCGCCGGTGGTTTCCAGCCCGGCCAGAAGACCCATCCAGATCGTCGGCACGCCCAACGAAACGGTCACGCCCTCGGCATCAATCAGGCGGGCAAGGCTTTCCCCGTCCAGCTTCGGCCCCGGCAGAACCAGCCGCGATCCGGCCTGAGCTGCGATGTAAGGCACGCCCCATGCGTTCACGTGGAACATCGGCACCACCGGCATGACAGTGTCACGCGCCGACAGCGCCAGCCCGTCGGGCTGATTACCCCCTATGGAATGCAGCACGATGGAGCGGTGCGAATATTGCACGCCCTTTGGATTGCCGGTTGTGCCGGAAGTATAGCACATGGCGGCCGGCGCGCGTTCGTCGATCTCGGGCCATTCATGTTCCGGATCGCCGGTTTCAAGCAATTCGTCATAGAACAGCAGACCGTCCAGCTTGCTGGCAGCAGTGGTGTCGCGCGGCCCCAGCAGGACGAAATGTTTCACGCTGTCCAGATGGGTGCGGATCGGCGCCACAAGCGGCAGGAATGTGGCGTCGAACATCAGCACCTCATCGCCCGCGTGATTGGCGATATAGGCCACCTGCTCGGGCGTCAGCCGCGGGTTCATCGTATGGGTCACGCGCCCGCCTGCTGCCACGCCGAAATAGATTTCCAGATGGCGACGATTGTTCCATGCAATGGTCCCCACCCGCGCGCCGGACGATACGCCCAGATGATCCAGTGCCGAGGCAAGACGTCGCGCGTTGGCCGAAACCTCGGTCCATGTGCTGCGCGACACCTCGCCTGTGGTTTCAACCGACACGACCTCTGTCGCGCCATGAAAACGCGCGGCGTGGTCAATCAGTGAGTTTACCGTCAGTTGCTCATACATCATCCGGCCGGTCATTATGTGTTCCCTCCCATAGCTGTTTGGCGCGACTGCTGCTTGTGCTCGCTGCAAGCACGAACATGCTGCGCCAGACGCTGCACCGCGTCCTCTGCTTCCCTGAAATGCCGCCCAAGGCTGAGAAAGCCGTGAATCATCGACGGGTATTCATGCAGTTCGACTGCGCGATGTTTCGCCGCCAAGCGGTCGCGCAGAAATTCCGCACCGGGGCGCAGCGGATCGAAGCCCGCCGTCAGGATCAGCGTCGGCGGCATGCGGTTCAGGCCCTCATCATTAAGCGCGGGCGAAGTTGTTGGATCATACGCCGATACACGCCCCGCCGTATAGGTTTTCCTGAACCAGTGCAGCACGTCGACACCCAGCAGCAACTCCATCCCTGCGAGCGCCTTTTCCTCCCGCTCCTCCAGCGTGACACGTGCGGCGGGATAGGCAAGGGCCAATCCCGCAGGTTGCGCCTGTTGCGGTCTCGACGTCACGTCATTGGCAACGACCAGAGCCAGCCCGCCACCTGCACTGTCACCCGACAGCGTTACGCGGTTCGGGTCGATGCCCAGCCGGTTTGCGTTCTGCTGCACCCATGCCCAGCTGTCGCGGGCATCCTCTACAGGTGCCGGCCAGGGATGTTCGGGTGCCAGACGATACTCGACCGACAACAGCCGCTGACCGCTGAGCTTGGACAGCCTGCGGCAGATCGGGTCATAGCCCGCGACGCTGCCCAGCACATAGCCGCCGCCATGAAAGAACAGGATCAGCGGCCCGTCCTCTGCCACGCCATCGGGCGAGTAAAGCCGTGCGGTCAGACTGCGATCGGAAAGCGGCATCGCAATGTCGCGCGCGCTGACGCCCCCTGTGTCGGTGAACCCGGCGCGCTTTCCCAGATCGTCGAAAAAGGCGCGGAACGCTTGCAGCTTCGCATCACTGGTCGGAATGCTCAGCGCGGTAAAGAACCGGCCTGCAATTTGGGCGTGCGGATCGACGCGGCGGCCATCGCATTGCGCGCGCCTGCCAGTGACCAGAAGACTCGCGACAGCAGCGGGTGTCAGTCCAAGCGACAGGTCACCCATCTTCGCCATAAACGTATTTGCTTTCAGATACATGATGATACCTCAGCTATCTGTGCCACGCGCCGCGTGGCGCGCGGGCCAGGTCCGGTGAAAGTCTACTCGGCGGCGATGGCGGATATGGGGGTTGGCGCTTCTGCATGTGCCCCTTTGCCCGAGAACCGCAAGACACCGTCATTCAGGCGAGAGTGGCGGATGAAGAACCAGTCCTTGTATGGATTCTGATAAACCCGGAAAGGCTCGTCCTGCGCGACCTTGGGCAGCAGATCGCTGCCGCGCTGCACATAACCAGAAGTCAGTGCCAGCATCGGCAGAGCGTCGGCCGTGTTTTCGTCCAGTTCGGGCATGACGACGCGCAGCCCGGTCTTGCGCATGTGGTTCAGCACGCGGGTCAGGTAATGCGCGATCATGTCGGCCTTCGCGGTCCAGGGATTGTTCGTGTAGCCGACGAAATAGATAAGGTTCGGCACATTCGCGAACATCAGGCCACGATAGCTGGTCAACTGCCCCGAGGCCAGCTCCACCCCGTCGCGGATCATCTTCATCCCGCCGAAAAAGCGCAGTTTCAGCCCGGTTGCAGGGACGATGATATCGGCCTCGACCTCTTCCCCGGATTTCAGGCGTATTCCGTTTGCGGTGATGCGGTCGATATGGTCCGTCTTGACCGAGGCGCGACCATCGCGGATTGAGCCGAACAGGTCGTTGCCGACAGTCGAACACAGCCGCTGCTCCCACGGGTTATAGCGCGGGTTGAAATGCTGCTCGGTATAGGCCCGGTCGCCCCCCAGAAGCCCGCTCATATGCTTCATGAAGAAGCGGCGCATCATCTGGGGATAACGCTGGCACAGCGCAAAGATGACATTGTTCAGCGCCAGATTACGGCCGCGCACCAGCCGCGCACCCAACTGTCCCGGCAGCCAGTCGATCAGCAAGCCCGCCGTCTCGTCATTGACCGGCCAATTGAAAACATAGCTGGGCGACCGCTGGATCATCGTCACATGCGCAGCCTTTTCTGCCATGGCGGGAACGATGGTCACCGCTGTAGCACCACTGCCGATCAGGGCGACCTTCTTGCCAGTGTAATCCAGATCTTCCGGCCAGAATTGCGGGTCGGCGACGATGCCCCTGAAATCCTCCATCCCGTCGAAATCCGGGCGATAACCCTGTTCGTAATTGTAATAGCCTGTCGCCATGACAAGGAAACGGGTCTTGATCGTGAACGGCTCATCACCGTTCCGGGTGCCGCTGACCGTCCATTCCGCGGCGCCACTATCCCATGCGACCGCCTCGATCCTGTGCCCGAAGCGGATCTTTTCGCGAAGGCCGAATTCGTCGACGACCTCTGCCAGATAGGCTCGGATATCCTCGCCGCTGGCCAGCCGCTTGGATTTGCGCCAAGGGCGAAAATCGAAGCTGAAGGTGTGCATGTCGCTGTCCGAGCGGATGCCGGGATAGCGGAACAGATCCCATGTCCCGCCGATCGCCTCTCGCCCCTCCAGAATGACGTAATCCGTGCCTTTGGATTTGCGTTCGATATTGCAGGCGGCCCCGATGCCGGAAATGCCTGCGCCGATGATGACAACCTCGCGTTGTTCCATGTGATCTCCTCCCAGTTGGGACAAGCGTCTCATTGCCGGGCTGTTCCGGTAAGGATTGAAACGGACACAAAATTGACATTTCACGCCATTCTTGCTTCAAATGACCATTGTGACGTAGGGGAACAACCGTGTCAGAGCGACGCATCATAAGAATCGAAAATCTGGTGACGCCAAAGCGCCGCGCCTTTGGCATTCTGCTGCATCTGCACGAGCTTGACCGGAAAGGCAGCGATACATCTGCGCTGATCCGTGACAGCAACCTGCCTGCCGCGGTTATGTCCGACCCCGACATGCTGATCGACATCGCGGCAGAGCGACGCTTTCTGCAACGCTTGCTGGAAACGGAATATAGCGACGTCACCCCGCTGGAGGCCGGGCTTGCTATTGGTGCCAGCACCGATATCAGCATGTTCGCCCCGATCAGCAATGCCGCAAAATTCGCCGGAAGCTGCCTTGAGGGATTGTCGATGTTCCTGCGTTTTCCGGAACTCATCTGGTCAAATTGCTGCGTTGCATTTGGCGAAACCGACGAAGAGGAATTCATCGAGTTTGTCCCTGAAACCCGAAACGAGACGTTGGATGCGTTTTCTGCGGCACGCGACATGGCCTCGACGCTTGGTTTCATCCACGGCTTCTACCCCGATGCGCCGCCGCCTTTGTCGATGGATTTTCAGTATGATCGCGATGTAACCAACCGCCACCTGCCCGACAGGCTATCGGGCCTTCTGCGTTTTGGCCGCGGCAGGAATGAGCTTCGGATGCCGAAAGGGTTCTGGACACATCGGCCAATCACAGCGAGTGCTGCGATGTTCCGTTCGCTGGAAATGGCGATCATGCGTCAACTTCCGGTGCTGCGCAGACAGGACAGAACATCCCATCTGGTGACGCGACAACTGCGGGCGCTTGAACCCATCGCCTCGCTGGAAACCGTCGCCGGCCAGTTGGGTTTGACCGCGCGCACCCTAAGCCGCAGGCTGGCCGACGAAGGCGTCCGGTTCAGCGCGCTGCAGGACGAAGTAATGGTCGGCAGGGCCAAGCTGTATATTCGTCATAGCGATCTGAGTCTTTCACAGATTTCGGATATTTTGGGCTATTCCGAGCCCGGCGCCTTCACCCGCGCGTTTAAAAGGGTGACCGGCGTATCGCCTAAGAGCTGGGAGTGCCGCTGAGTTTTGGTCTATCTGAGACATGCATTGGAACCAACCGGACAATCTCGTAAGGGAAGGATCCAATCATCGGCTGAAAGCAACTGCACGGAAACTGCTGTCAAGTCGACGCCGGGATCGACATAGGTTTGTAGTGGGCGACCATTCAGGGATTTGCCGATGTCTGCGCGAACCGCAACCTTGCTATAGCCCCGGTCCAGCCAGATGCCTTGCAGATACCGCGCGAACTGATGGATCATGTCCGGGCGTACCAGCATTTTCGTTGCCTGACGCTCTGACAGATACTCGAAGGGGTCGATTACCCATTCCCGACCATGCGCACTGACGATGAAACGACCCTCGGCATAGCGGTCGAAGATTCGCATCCGCCATGAAAACCGGTGGCCGTCCCCGCTCCAACGGACCTCGGACGGAAACAAGCCCGCGCGAAGCGGCAGGAAAAGCTGTAGGGCCATCCAGACCATGATCGATGCAAGCGCGACGCCCGATATGGGACGCAGCAGCGGGGCCGGTGCCGGCGTCATGGGCGGCAATTCCTCGAACCGGCCCAGAAGCCAGCGGGCGGCACGATGCGGCCAGTCTGGTGCAAAGAAAATCGTTGTGGCAGCGATGGTCAGCCAAGGGAAGATACCGATGTTGAAGAACATCGCATTGGCGCTGTGAAAGAGGCAGTAGACAATGAAAATCGCCAATCGTGTCTTTCTCCACAGCAACAGCGGCGCGCCCAGAAGATGCAGCGCAATGGTTCCCCAGCTTGCGCCGATGATGGCCCAGTCATAGCTGAACAGGACACCGAAGGGGAAATCACCAGCCTGTGCGCGCAACCAAAGGCCAAGGGGTTCCCCGGCCAGCCAGTCAGGGGTCAGTTTGACCAGACCGGCAAAGATCAGCATGACTTCCATCTGTGCGCGCAGGATAAATACCGCAGCATAGGGAACATAGGTATCATGCACCTTGCGTCTGGCATCCACCGAAAGCCTCCGCTGCGCAGGCAGAAAGCATAGCAGGATCATGAACAGGATCACGAGATAGAAGTGGTTCAGATACTCCGCCTTATCCAACAGGAAGAAATAGCTGAAGATGACCGTCAGCGCGACGATGGCGACGCGGTAGAAAAGCCCGATCATCACCAGAAAGGCACAGATACCCATCGCGGCCCAGGCGGCATAAAGCCACGTTGCGGGCAGTGGCGTCACCCAGGCGAAACCGGCGTAGGTAAAATGGAAATCCGGCTCAATCCAGTACCGCCAGATCCGGTCGTATTTTATAAAACGCCAGCAATCCCACAGAAGCAGCGCACCCAAGGCGATACGAAAAACCGCAAGCGACAGACCGGAGACGGGTTTCGAAAGCGACCCTGTGGCGCGGTTCCACATCGTCGCCACCTGATCCATCCGGGTCATGTGTCTTCTCCTTTCTGCGTCCTCTAGGGGAATTACGGCAGAGGTGAGACGTTATTCCAATGTAAACGACGAAATGGGGCATGTGGGATGAATCGCGGGATCACGATAATCTATGACGGACAATGTCCGTTCTGCTCATCCTATGTGTCGATGATGCGACTGCGTGATGTCTTGGGCGCGGTCGAACTGGTCGATGCCCGGTCGGACGATCCGCGTGTTGCGGCCGCCTTCGCGGATGGGCGCGATCTGGACCAAGGGATGGCGGTCATTTGGCAGGGAAGGCAGTTTTTCGGCGCGGACGCCATGCACCTGATCGCAACGCTGTCCGGCTCGGGCGGCATTGGCAATGGATTGCAGCGCCGTCTGTTTGCCTCGCCGCGCAGGGCCGCGATGATATATCCTTTGCTGAGACAGGGCCGGCGTCTCTACCTGCGCCTGACGCGGAGATCGCTGATCTCCGATGAAAATAAAAAGTAGCCCGATCGGAATAATACCCCACCGCAGTCGTAATCCCTTCACCGCCCAATGACGGGCGGTAGAGGAAGGGAAAACGATGCGACATGGTCGCACATAACAGGCAGAGATCCGGGAAGCCGCGGCGGTCAGATCGACGCCGCCGCGGCGACCCGCCCTGCCGGAAATCCAGTGAATGACCTCTCGGTGCCAGCCGCCATGCGGATGATCTCCGCTGTCCGGCTGTCGACATTTTGCAGCAATCCGGAGGGCTAGAAGGAGACTACTATGAAACACACTCACAAGATTGCCGTTTTCAGCTTGTCGGTGCTTCTGATGGGAAGCGCATCCACACCGGCGCAATCCGCGCGGTTTTCGGATATCGACCGAAACGGGAATGGGTTGCTGTCCTATAGCGAGCTTGTGCGGGCCTTCGGCCGCGAGGGTGCAAACAAGATCTGGTCGCTCGGCGGTAGAAGCGATCTCTCGCGCCGGGATATCCGCCGCATGAATCAGAATCGGGACAATGACCGTCGGGGCATTTCCCGTTCTGACCGGGACGATGACGACGACGGACGTCTTGGACGTAGCAACCGCGACGATGACGATGACGACGGGCGGCGCAGCGTTGCCGGGCGTGACGACGATGACGACAATGGGGGAAGCCGTGGCGGTCGTGGGGGCGGGGGTCGCGACGATGACGACGACGACGGCGGCCGCGGCAATGATGACGATGATTGATCGCAGCTTAATCTGAGTGCCCCTCCCCTCCGTGGCTGCCATTGGTGCAGCCACGGATTTCTATTGCCGGCAAGCCGCCCACTCAGCTCTGAAAGCTGAATTTTTTCAGAATAATTCGCCGATGCAGGAATAAACGCCTGCAACCCAACGTAGTCCGGGCAGAGAGCACGATGGGAAACCAAGCATGACTTATCTGCATGAAATCAACACCGATCAGGCGCGTATCACGACGTTGACAACCGTCGGCACGGCAAAGCGGCTGAGCGCGAATATCATCATTCCCGACCGGCGCGCCACGGCGCCGCCGCTGCTGGTACTGCATGGGATCTCGCGTAATGCCTCCCAACTGACCAGCCTGTTCCGCCGCGAGGCGGAAGCCAGCGGGCGCATGATCATTGTGCCGCATTTCGATGCCGAGAACTGGCGCTTCTTTCAGCGTCCGGGCCGTGCCGCGAGACCGGATCATGCGCTGCTGGCTTTATTGTCCGCCGCCGCTTTGCAATTTTCGCAGTTTGACGAGCCTGTCAGTCTTTTCGGACATTCGGGTGGGGCGCAACTTGGCCATCGCTTTGCCATGCTGTACCCGCAAAAGGTCGCCGATCTGCATCTTGCCGCTGCCGGCTGGTACTGCCTGCCCGATCATTCCATGCCTTGGCCATACGGTCTGGCCGACAGCGTGAACAGCCGGGACGAAACCTGGTTGCGCCGTTCCCGTGCGAGCCTGCGCGCGTTTCTTGACCGCCCGTTCCATATCTATGCCGGCAACCGCGACACGCGACGCGACAAGACACTGCGCCAGACGCCCGAACTTGATCGCATTCAGGGAAAAACCCGTCTTGTCCGTGCGCATCGCTATGCCGCGGCGTTGGAGAAAGCCACGAGGGATCATGGCCTGCACCCTCGTATCGGGCTGCAAGATATTGCCGGCTGCGGCCACGATGTCGTCTGGGCCATCCGCCATGGCGGTCTGGCCCGACAGGTCTGTAATGCAAATGCCGCCGCACCCTGCATGACAGCCACTGCCTGAAGCGAAACACTGAATCGGAGAGCAAAATGCAAACCACCGTTAAGAAACTTCTGAGCACCGCGAAATGGAGCTTTTCGACACGCCGCGTTATTCGTGAGCGGGCCGCTGGCATGGACATCGATTTCGCTGCAGCACGACCCGGAGACCTCATTCTGGCGCAGGTTCAAGAGATCGGGCAGCACAAGCGCGTGCAACTGACCACCGGCCGCCCTTCCGAACTGTTCCCCGGTGATCTTGTCGTGCTGGCTTGTGGCGCACGTTATGCACCGGATCAGTTCGAGGGGCTGGCCGAAATCGACCCGACCGGGGCTGACATGCTGGCAGGCGGCGGATGTATCGGGCGAATGATCGCCCGCAATGAACGTATCAGACCCGCCACGAAGCTGCTGCCAAAGGGACGGCTTCTGGATGTGAAAGGCTGTGCGCTCAACCTTGATCAGTTCGCGCTGCCCGACCCGCAGCAATGGGCGGATATTCCGATAATCGCGGTTCTGGGCACCTCAATGAATTCCGGCAAGACGCTGGCCACCGCACAGCTTGCGCTTGGACTTCGGCGCGCGGGCTGGAAAACGGCAACGATCAAGGCGACGGGAACAGGCGCCTTCGGCGATTACAATGAATATAGTGATACAGGGGCCCATTACGTCGGCGACTTCACCGATGCGGGAATGGTGACCACCTATATGCAACCGCTGAGCCGCATTCGCAGCGGGATCGAACGCTTGCTGGCAGAGGCGCAGCGCAGCGGGTCGGAAATCGCCGTGATGGAGGTGGCTGACGGGCTGTTCCAGCGTGAAACTGCACAATTAATCGCGGACCCTTGGTTTAAGAAGCGGATTTCGGGGCTGATCTTTGCATGTGGTGACGCCGTGGCGGCGGCGGGGGGTGTCAGCGAATTATCACGGATCGGGCTGCGCCCCGACATCCTCACCGGCATCGTAAGCTGTTCTCCCATGGCCAGTGCCGAGGCTCAGGCCGCCACAAATATCCAGGTCTTGCGCAAGCGGGACTTGTCTGATCCGGCAGAGGTTAACGGGCTGGCGTTGCGGATCATCGGACAATGGAAGCAGGCGGCATGACATACATGCCGCCACTTCTAGCGCATGGACGACGATGGCTGCTTGCGCGGGTGGCGGTTCTGACCCTGTTGCAGGGGACCGCGGCCGGGGCCGCTGCCATCGCGACGCGCGGCCTCTTTGCAGCGATGAACGCCCGGCAGTCTGACTTGCCCATGACAGAGCTTCTTGTGCTGGCGCTGTCCGGGACGGTGATTGCCTCGGTCCGGGTCGCGGCGCAGCTTGACGGCGAAAAGCTGGGGCAGGCATATGCGCTTGATCTGCGAAAGGCGCTTTTCGAACATGCTTGCGCCATGTCGGCCAGCGACGTTGCGGCCCGCCGCAGCGGCTATGTCGGATTGCGTTTCGTGGGCGACATGACTGCATTTCGAAACTGGGCCAGGCTGGGCCTGCCGCGCCTCGTTGCAGGCTGCATTCTGATCCCGGTGACGTTTCTGGTTCTGGCATGGTTGTCGCCCGTGCTTCTATGGGCAATTCTGCCACCCACAATAGTAGCGCTTGCCGCGATTGTTGCTGGTGGTGCGTCACTTGTGCCGCTTCAGCGCCGACTGCGCGCGCGACGCGGACGGATTGCCGCTGATATGACCGAACGCATGGCCCTTGCCCCCGAACTTGATCGGCTTGGGCAACGCGGGCGGGCCCTGCGCAGCTTGCAACGCCGCAGCGAACGCATGATCGACGCCGCCCTTGCCCGGCTACGCATGGCAGAGATGCTGAAGTCGCTGCCCGATCTGATCGCCGGCATCACCGCGGCGCTAGTGATCCTGATCGGGGCGCGGGCCGGACTTGGAACCGACACGATCGCCGCGGCACTTGCGGCGCTTGGCCTGTTGCTGACACCGATGCGAGAGCTGGCCGGCGTCTGGAACCATTATGCCGCCTGGCGGGCCGCGCGGGATAAATGTGCCGCTGCGCTTTCGCGGCCCCGGCGCGGGGCGTATGGCAGGCTTGGGCTGCCTCCGGGGCCGATTGCGCTGAGGATTGATGAGCTGAGGCTCGACGCGGACAGCGATCCGCTCACCCTGATCGTCGATCCGGGCGCATGCCATTTGTTGAAACTGCCCGAGTTGCAGGCGTCGAGACTGTTTTCCTTTCTCCAACGGCTTGAAGCGCCATATGCCGGAGCCATTTTCCTGTCGGGCATCCCCATTGAGGATCTTAGCCGAGGTACCCTGCGCCGCAATATCTGCCGGATCGGACCGGATCGGCCAATGCTGCGCGGATCGCTGCGCCGGGTGCTGACCGTTTCCGCCTCCAGTCGGCCCGACGACGATGGAATTCTTGAGGTGATCGATCGGCTCGGCCTGCGCCGGACGCTTTGCCCGGATGGCGATCTGGACCGGCGCGTCAGCGAAGGCGGCAGCAACCTGTCAGCGGAACAGCGTGCGGCGGTCAGCCTTGTTCAGGCGGCAATAGCAAAACCCAGGCTGGTGTTGATCGGACAGGACCTGGCAGCGGCAGGTCCGGATATTTGCACGGCGGTCAGCCGCTGGTTGCGGGCCATGCCGGCTTCTGTCCTGTGCGTCGAGAACGTCGCTTCACGGCTGGAAATCAAGGAGCACGCGGAAGAAGGCGATGCAGCCGCATAAAATGCAGCTGCATCCGCTCGCTATTGGCAGGGATGCGAGGGCTGTAGCAGTCCGTAGCCGAACACCTCATCCCTGCCCTCTTCCCCCAGATCCTGGGCCGACGCCTGTATTATCTCGCGGACTTCCCCTGCACTCAGTTCCGGGCGGGCCTGCATAAGAAGCGCAGCGGCAGCAGTGACAAAAGGTGTGGCATATGATGTACCCGTCTTGCCGCGCCGCCCGCTGATCGAGGCAGCCGTCCAGACATCAACACCCGGCGCCGCGACGTCGATATAGGGGCCGCGGCTGGCCCGACGATACACCCGAGAGTCGCGATCTACGGCTGTGACGGCGATCACGTCGTCATACGCCGCCGGATAGGATGGTTTTGACTTCGGTCCGCCATTTCCCGCCGCCGCAACCATCACCATATCCTGTGCCGCCATATGCCGGATCTGGTCCGCAAGCGCTTCGTTTGCCGGACCGCTGAGCGACATATTCACAATATCCACCTGTTCGGCGACCAGGTAATCCAGAGCCTCGATCAGCGCGAAGGCGTCGGCACGTTCGTCTGAGCGTATCTTGTAAAAGGCATCCACAGCGATCAGTTCGGCATGAGGGACAAGCCCCGGAGCACGGCTGTCTTGCTGCCCAACCAGAAGTGCCGCTACCGCCGTACCATGCAATTTTTCGGATGCGGCCATATCTCCGCTGTCGATCTTGCGAATCGTCACCCGTGCCTGTTTCAGCGCGTCATGTTCGGCATTCAGATCGGTATCGACCATACCGATACGCGGCGCTTCCCCGCAGCCCGAAACATCGGTCGGCCAAGCGATCATCCGTCGTGCCGGACAAATGCCACCGGGGCAGTCTTGCGTGGCCTCGTCGTTCTCTGGCCGGTAAAAATGGTTGAAATCCGCAGCCTCGGTCGAGGCCAGATCACGCACCTGTTGCCGCGCCTCTTCCAATCCAAGGGCCGCGGGCTTGCGAAGGCGGACAAAATCCGGACCGGAATTCAGTTCGACCTGCCGAAGCAGTTGGAAGCCCGTTGCCTGAAGCTCGGCCAGATCCTGTTCGCCAAGGCCGCGTGCAATCACCTCATCAGGTGCGCGAAGCGGCGGCGGCGGCGCAGGAACAGCCCGAACACGACGCTGAGGCTGAGGCCGCGGTTGCTGCACCCGGCGGCGGACGAAAAATCCATCGTCATCGTCGTCGTCGTTTTGTCTGCTGCTGCCGCCATCATCATCGTCATCATCACCTCTGCCGCTATCGTCATCATCGGCAAAAGCGACTGTAACCTGCCACATTGATCCGCCATACCGGAAATCTGCGTGAAGCGTACCCAAGGAAACAAGCATGAAAATGATAACACGCAATGGCATGATGCCCTCCTGTCTGCATTTCTGGACATTTACGCCGCTCGATTTTTATTATTCCAATTGATTAACAATTTTTAGTGCGGAGTCACCATGGATGCGGCCTTCAGCGAAGCCCTGATCGCCTTGCTGCCGAATCTCAGGCGCTTCGCGCTGTCGCTCGCCCGTCGTCCGGACGTGGCTGACGATCTGGTACAGATCACCGTGGAACGGGCCATTGCCAATGCCAACAGCTTCGATCGTAGCCAAAAGATGGACCCGTGGTTGTTCAGGATAATGCGAAACACGTTTATTGACATGACTCGCCGCGAAAAACGGGCCGGAACACAGATCGATGTTCACGAGCAGCCAGAAGTTTTGCCGACCGATCCCGGCCCAGGGCTTGAGGCGCGGCTGATGCTGCGCAGCGTACGCGACGCGATGCTGGACCTCTCGGACGATCAGCGCGAAGTGCTTCATCTGGTCTGCGTGGAAGAGTTTAGCTACGCAGAAGCCGCGCAAACCCTTGATCTGCCCATCGGCACCGTGATGAGCCGCTTGTCACGTGCCCGGATCGCGTTGTCACAAAAGCTTGGAATAAAATGAACGCCGCGACGTATACAAAAGGCTACCGCGAGGAACTGGTTCATGCAGATAGATGACGAAACGTTGATGGCACTTGCCGACGGCGAACTGGATCCGCTGCGCGCCGAGGCCGTCCGCGCTGCAGTGGCATCCGATTCCGGCCTTCAGCAGCGCCTTCACCGCTTTCAGGAAACGCGACGGCTACTGGCCGGCATGAAGGTAATAGCTGCGGAAGAGGATCCGCTTGCGGCGCATATCCGTGCCACTGCCGCGCCCAAAGCCCCGGCGGGGACTGCAACCCCTGCCAATTTGAACCGCAGACCTCTGCTCGCCGCCGCTTGCGCCGCAATTCTGGCTTTGGGGCTCGGCTGGTGGTGGCTGGATCAGCCGCAGGACGGTTTCTCTGCTGCCGAGATCGCGGCGCTAGAGTCCCTGCCCTCCGGTGAAGCGCAGCGTTTTGACGACGACAGTGATCTTGTGATGATCGCCTCCTTCCTGACGGTGGGTGGTGAGTTTTGCCGGGAGTATGAGATTTCCCAGCCCAGAACCGTCCGCGTCGTTCTGGCCTGCGAAAGCGAGGATGGTTGGCAACAGCGCTTCGCCTCCACATCCGAAACGGGCGATGACAGTTACCGCCCGGCATCGGGCGCAGAGACAATCGACGACGCACTTGAAGAAATCGGTGCTGCCGGTGTCATGACGACAGCCGAGGAAGCCCGGCGTCTGGATCAAAAAGACGTCTCGCCCTCATTTGGAGAGGCGTCGTTTTCTGCAGGCTCGACTGATTAACTTTTCGAAAAGCGAAAGGTGAACGTACTTATCCGTTTTGACTGCCGGACACCCAAATGGCGCGTATTGAACCCTTTTTACCAAAGCTCACCTCTGCCCCGTGCCGATGACCGGCGGGTATTTTGTTTTACCTGATCAAGCAGGTAGTCACCTCATATGTCCGAGACCGTCAGATCGTGGTAGCACGCCCTGAAAAGACAGACAGATAACCTGCGATCTTACGCTTGCAGACATACCAAGGAGAGACGCCATGCCCGTTATCGACGGCATCGCTGCCTACAGCGATGATCTGACCGCGATCCGCCGCGATTTTCATGCCCATCCCGAGATAGGCTTTCAGGAGGTCAGGACATCCGCGCGGGTGGCAGAACTGCTGGAGGGCTGGGGCATTTCCGTGACGCGCAACATTGGTAAAACCGGCGTCGTCGGTGTGCTGGAAGGTTCGCGGCCGGGCAAGACCATCGGGCTGCGCGCGGACATGGACGCCTTGCCGATGGAAGAGGAAACCAACCTTCCCTATCGCTCTCAGAACCCCGGTGTCTTTCACGGCTGCGGTCATGACGGACACACCACCATGTTGCTGGGTGCGGCGCGCTATCTGGCCGAGACGCGGGATTTTGCCGGGCGGGTCGTGTTCATTTTCCAACCGGCAGAAGAAGGGCTGGGCGGTGCGCGGGCGATGCTCGCGGACGGCTTATTTGATCGTTTTCCCTGTGACGAGCTATACGGTCTGCACAACTCGGCTCTGTCGCAAGATTTTCTTGGGAGGAGTGGCGATGTATGATCCTGTCTGATCTTGGCAGAGGGGGGATGCGGTTATGACGGTTTCTTTCAACGGGGCGCATTTCCCCAAAACCGTGATCCTGTTTGCGGTGTTTTTCTACGTCCGCTACACGGTGCCCTACCGGGGTTTGGAAGAGATCATGGCCGAGCGGGGTGTGAGGGTCGATCACGCGACGCTGAACCGTTGGGTCGGGAGATATGCCGGCCAACAGGCAGAGGAAGCGCGCCGCCGCAAGCATCCGACAGATCGGTCCTGGCGCATGGATGAAACCTACATCAAGGTGAAGGGTGAATGGGTCTACCAGTACCGGGCGGTCGACAAATTCGGTAAAACATTGGACTTCATGCTGTCGAAGCGCCGCAACAAGAAGGCCGCCACCCGGTTCTTCGCCCGGGCGCTGGAAGTGAATGGCCTGCCGCGCAAAATCGTGATCGACAAGAGCGGGGCAAATACTGCGGGCATCACCGAGATTAATAGGATGCTGAAACGCTTTGGCTGTCCGATCCCGATCGAAATGATACGGATCAAATACCTCAATAATCGCGTGGAGCAAGACCACCGCAGCATCAAGAAGCGGATCCGGCCCATGCTCGGGTTCAAATCCTTCGCTTCGGCGTCAGCGACACTTGAGGGCATTGAGGCCGCGAACATGATCCGTAAGGGCCAGTTGACACCTGGACTCTGCCCCTTTGCTCAATTTGCGGAACTGGCAGCGTAAGCGAGCAAGCGTTTGGATCCACTCCCCTCACGGCAAAAGTTTGCGACAAAACCGCCTCCGCCTAGTCCCGCCCACACACCCCCGCGAACAGATCTTCTCCGCCATTATGCAGCCTTGTGTGGTGTTGTCTGCACAGCCAGCGGACCTGCAGGGGCGCGTCGTAGTCGTCGTGATGGGCGTCGGTTTTGGGATGGCCGCAGACTTCGCAGGGCTGGCGGGTGATCTCGCCGCGTTTCAATCCACGCTGCACGGCCAGATGGGCGGTGTATTTAGGCACATTTCGGCGGCGCCAATCGGCCTGTCGGGTGTCGGTTTTCAGGCTGGGTTCTGTCATTGCATCCTCTCTTTCGCCCAGATCAATCCCGGGATTATTCGCGCAGCGTCACCGGGCGGTATCGCCCGAGGATCTCATCTGCCTGCGCCAATGCGGCGTCGAGTTCGGCCATGGCGTCCCCCTGCCCTGCCGCGTCCGACTCGTGTCCGACGCGCAGATCTGCCTCCGTCGGATCGGGCCTTGTACTCCGCGGCCGCTCGCTGATCGGATTGCGCATCCGAAGCCGCTCGGCCATGGGCAGCGGTGCCCACGCCCGATAGCTGCGTCGGCCGGTGATCGGGGCCAGCAGACGGGCATCCACCGCCTTGTCCACCAGATTGCGCGCGGTGCGGTCGGTGACACCAAGCGCCTCGGCGATGCCGGACCCGGTCAGAATCGGCTGATGGATGGCAAGCGTCACCAGATCGTCCAGATGCGACTTGCCGGGCTGGTCCGCCGCCAGCTGGCGGGCCCGGTCGCGCCAGCGGCGCAGCAGTGGCAGCTGGCCAAGTGCCCGGCCGGACTCGATGCGCAAACCGGCCAGCAGATCGCGGATTCCGCGCGCACTACCGGGCGACCAGGCCCGAAAACCCTGCGCGGTCATGGCCATCGAGGGCAGCAGCACCCAGCTTGCGCGGATCTGACCCAGCAGCGGTGCGACCCCGGTCTCCTCAGTGGTCGCATGGTCGCGCTGATGCGGCAGCCGACTGGCGTGATCCACGGCGATGAACAACAGCCGCTCCGCTGCCGGAAGCTGCGCTGCGGTGGCCATACGCAAATGCGCCGCGGCCCGGATCGCGGCCAGAACCGGCGTCGGTGCCGCATCGATCTCGCCGACAATACCTGGCGCGAGGGCGACGAGATCGGGCCATTCCGCCCCCTGCCCTTCCTGGTCCAAGGCCCGATCCTCGGCAAACCCCGCCCGCAGGCAGCGTGTCAGCACCGCCACCGGATCGGCGCGCAGATCGCCGGGCCGGGCCATGACCCGCATAAGCTCGGCCCCGTGCAGCGCGCCGCGCGCGGTCGCGAGCGACGTATTCCGGTTCTCGAAGCCGCGCATCACCAGGTCGCCCTCGAAGAGATGGATATCCTCGAGCCCGACCGAGCGGCACACCTCGCTCAGCACCATCTGCGCCCGCCACATCCGGCCCAGTTCGGGGTCGGCCAGAAACGCACCCTCCAGCCGGCCCGCCGCGCTTTCGACGGCGAGAATATCGGTCAGGAGGTCAGAGCCGGGAGATGCATCATTCACTTTATCATTCTGTTATATGATTACATTTATCATTGTACGGCAATTATAAAGCTCCCAATTTCCGTTACAAGATTATTTTAATGAAGGCTATATCATACACGATAAGGACTGATTATCGGATCTATCGTATATCTGCCAAAACTGCTCCGCCCCATCTGCTATTATATCACCCCCTGCCCTACCCCTCACCCCGCGCTGCACTTTCGAGCCTATCGCAAGCAGTCCGGCAGCGAGCTTGCGGCGACAAAGCTAGGCGATTGGCGGACCTTCCCCGCGGGGAAGATCAGTCAAGCTGGTCAAGCATGGCCGCGACCGCCGATTCCAACCGCCGTCGGTCAAGCGCAGAGAAGTCTCGCGGCAACCGTATCTCCAGCCGGCCGTTGGCGGCAGTGCATTTGGCGCTGCCTTGCGGTCGCGTAAGCTGGAAGGTCGTCTTTGCCTTCTCGGCAGGGACAGCGGGTTTCTTCACGCTTTGCGGCGCGTCGTCACTGCCATCACCCCCCTGCCCCGCAAAACGCCGCAACACGCCCAACTCATCCATCACCGAGCGATTGTCCCAATCCTTCAGCTCAGCCTTGATGGCAGCAGCCGTGCCCGGCACCTCATCCACCTGCTGCGCCAGGGCGAGCCCAAGCGCACGCGGGATCTCCTGCGGAAATTGCAGCGTCTCACCAAGACTTTTAACCAGCGGGATAAACTTGCGGATATAGCTGCGCTTCTGATAGCCCGCCGATTTGAACAGGATCGCCACGGCTTTGTCCGGGTCGTTTTCATCCGTGTCCGGATCCATTGCATAATGAACCGCAAGCTGCGCCATCTCTGCAAAAGAGATGTCCTTGCGCACCATATTCTCATCCACCATGCGCCGGTAAAGCTGCTCCAACGCATCGCCCTTGGCCACGATGCCGGCTGGGATCCTGCCCCATTGTTCGGCATCGCCGGTTTCCTTCAGAAGCTCCCTATAGGCTGACAGCCGGCGATAACCCTGAATGAGTTCGTAGCGACCATCTGTGCGCGGCTCTACCCTGATCGGGTTTGACAGGCCGATATCGCGGATGGACTGAACGAGTTCGGGCAGCTCAAAATCCGGCCCCGGCGCACGGTCGCGCATCAGCTTGAACGTTTCGATGGCATCCAATTCGATCATATCGGTGACCAGACCGGCGCGCTTCAGGCGAACATGCTCCTGCGCCAGAGCATCATTTTCCGCGCGGATTTCGGCCTCTACTTTCGCGCGGTCGCGGCTGGATTCGGCGGTTTCGGCGATGGCAGTCGCCATTGGGCCGCGTCGCGAGTCCTTCTGCTCCACCTTCCCCGCGGGGAAGTTTTCGTCGCCTTCTTCAGGCATTTCGATATCGAACATACGGCGTTTGCGGCTCATGCGTCAGCCTCCAACTTGTCCCACGCGATCAGCAGGTGGGATTTGAATTCCTCATAGGCGCGGTCGAAACTTGCCCGCGCACGGCGCCATGTGCCGCGCGTCATTTCGCGGTAATCAATCTCATAGATAGAGCTCAGGAAGCGCCCCGATTGCTCAACCGCCCGCGTCAGCTCTATCGGGTGCTCGGCCATACGGTCGCCGAAAACCTGCTGGAAAGCTGCGAACATGGCCTGATGCAGCTCGTTCGACGGCTCGTATCGGGTCATCAGAAAACGGATGTCGGTAAACGCCTTGGGCAAGGCGATCTTCCCCGTGGGGAAGTTTTCGAAGCCATGCGACAGATCCTCCAACGCCTCGGCAAGCTGCCCGATGAAGCTGGTCGTGCTGTCATATTCCCAATAGCCGGGGCCCGATGGAATATAGAGCATGTCCGCCGCAAAGACCGCGTTCATCGACTGGTAACCAATCGCAGGCGGGCAATCGAAGAGGATCAGATCATAAGCATCGTCCGGCAGCGCGTCGAGGAAGCGCGACACCGCACCGAAGAAGGTCCATTCCGGATTGAGGTGCCGATACTGGGCGCTAGCAAACTCGACAAAGGCGGCATTGGCGCAGGATGGTACGATATCAATCGTCGGCCACGCCGTGGGCTTGATGAAGTCCGCGGGGCGCAACGCGCCAAGGCCCATGTCGCGGATAGACGATGGCAGCCGGCGTTGGGGCAGGGCGGTGCCACTTTCGGCGCCGGGGGCCGACGCGTTCATCCGGTCTGTCTCTCGTTCAAGGTCGCGGGCCATGATCCCCCAGACCGTGTGGTCCTCGCCCACATCGCTGAGGCCCATCGAATGGCTGAGCGTCGCTTGCGGGTCGAAGTCGACGGCGAGCACGCGGTAGCCGTCAAGCGCAGCGGCATGGGCGAAGTGCAACGCGACGGTGGACTTGCCTGCGCCGCCCTTGAAATTGGCGATGGCGGCGCGGAAGGCGCGCTTGCCTTGCGGGCGCTCTGGCAGCAGGGATGTCTTGTTGACGCGTATGCGGCGGCGCAACTCATTGATCTCTTCCAGGCTGAACCAACGCTGGCGCCCGTCCTCTTCAACTTCCCCGAGGGGAAGGTTTGGGTCGGCGGCCAGCTTGCCGCGGAAGGTCGACTGATTGATGCCGAATATCAACTCAGACACCTCCCAGCTGGAGAAGCGGCGCAGGGTCTTTTCCAGCTCGGGCGAGAAGGTCTGTCGGCGTATCCAGCCCTGCATCTTCAGTGACTGGGCCTGAAGCTGGGCGAGGTCTTCGTGCGTATACATATTGTGCCTGTTTGTTCGGACG